>CBDUXW010000439.1:0-3273 GCA_965371275.1 uncultured bacterium
GGAGAGCACCGGCGGCTGGCCCGCCGGCGGCGTCAAGTATCGCTTCCAGTGGACCTTTCCGCTGCTCATCTCACCGCACGACAACGAAACCATCTACGTCACCAGCCAGCACGTCCACCGCACCACCAACCGCGGCCAAAGCTGGGATGTCATCAGCCCCGATCTGACCACCGACGACGAGAGCAAGCAGGGAATCTCCGGCGGACTCACACCCGACAACATCGGCGTCGAGTACTGCTGTGTGATTTATGCCTTCGATGAGTCGCCGGCCCGGCAGGGCGTGTTCTACGCCGGCTCGAACGACGGCCTGATACACGTGAGTCGCGACGACGGCGATACGTGGGTCAACGTGACCGCGAATTTCCCTGACCTGCCGCCTGACGGCGTGGTGCGCGGTATCGACGCATCGAAGTGGGACCCCGGCAAGGCGTACATCGCCATCGAGCATCACCAGCAGGGCAACTTCGAGCCGCACGTCTACAAGACCGACGACTACGGCGCCACCTGGACCAAGATCGTCAACGGCATCGCCGACAGCCCGATGAGCTACGCGCGCGACATCCGCGAGGATCCGGTGCGTCCCGGCCTGCTGTACCTGGGCACCGAAAACGCCCTGTACGTCTCGTTCGACGACGGCGCCAACTGGCAGTCACTCAACACCAACCTGCCGGCCAGTCCGGTGTACGGGCTGGCGATTCAGGAGCACTTCAACGACCTGGTGGTCGGCACCTACGGCCGCGGCTTCTGGATCCTCGACGACCTGTCGCCGTTGCAGCAACTCACCGACGATGTGCGGGCCTCGGATGCCCACCTTTTCGAGCCGCGCGACACCTATCGGTTCCACAACCGAACGTCGCCGATGACCATGTCCAACGACGCGAGCGCCGGGCAAAACCCCGAGTACGGCGCCGCCATCAACTACTGGCTGGGCTCGGAGCCGACCGGCGACGTGACCATCCGCATCGAAAACGCCGCCGGCGAGACCGTGCGCACGCTGGAAGGGACACGCAACGCCGGCATCAACCGGATGTACTGGAATCTGCGCTCGGAACCGAGCACGGAGGTACGGCTACGCAACAAGCCTCTGTACGCCGACTGGGTCGATATGGGTGAAGAAGGCTGGCGCTCCGGCGGCGGGCAGATCACCATCCTCGAGCCTCCCGGCGACTACACGGTGGTGCTCGAAACCGGCGCGATTACCCAGTCGCAACAGCTCACCGTGCGCAAGGATCCGCACTCCGAGGGGTCGGCGAGCGACATCGCGGCACAGATCGCCTTGCTGCGCGAAATGCAGGCCGATGCCGACGCGGCGGCGACGGTGGTGAACGAGATCGAATGGGTCCGCCGCCAGCTCGACGACCTCGACGACGTACTCGCGGACAACGGCGCAGCGGACCTCGTGGATGCGGCGGGCGAGCTCAACGGCACGCTGATCGCCGTTGAAGAACGGCTCATGCAGCTGTGGAGCACGGGCACGGGCCAGGATCAGGTGCGCTGGCCGACCAAGGCGCTCGGCCGCCTGACGTATCTGGCGAGCACCGTGGCAACCGCTGACTTCCCACCGAACGATCAGCAACGCGAGGTGTATGCGCTCCTCCTGGAGCGCCTCGAGCTCGCCCACCAGGAGCTGCAGGCCCTGCTGTCGAACGACCTTCCCGCCTTCAACCGTATGCTGCAGGCGCGCGGCATGGGGACGGTCATCTCTCGGCAGTAGACCACCAGCCGCTCAGCTCAGTCGTCGTGATCCGCCCGGGCCGTTGCACCACCGGGCGGGCGCCGCCGGCGCTGTTACTCGAGGCCGAAGCAGTACAGCGTGCGGTCGGTACGTAGGTAAATGCGGCCGTCGCCGATTGCCGGCGTTGCGTACGTCAGCTCGTCGAGGTCATTCACCGTAATGATGTCGATCTGTCGCCCGGGCCGTAGCACCGCCACCTTGCCGAGCTCGCTGGCGATGTAGATCTTGCCGTCCGCGGCAACCGGCGAGGCGTAGTACTTGTCGACCGCCCCCTCGAGCCGGCCTTGATCGAGGCGCTCACCTGTAGCGGGGTCGAGAATCGTCACGATGCCGCCGTCGTTGATCATGTACAGAATTCCATCGAGCAGGAGCGGCGACGGAAGCTGCGGAACCGAGCGGCTGTAGAGCCACAGGAAGTTTTCTGCAGTCATGTCCCCGGCGCCCCCCAGGCGGATCGCGAACATGCCGTTGGTCATCTGCATGGAGTTGCGGAAGTAGTCCCAATCGCGCTCGCTCAGCTTGCCGTCGCGGTCGAGGTCGCTCATTCCCAGCCGCTGCTTCGCTCTCCCATCGGGCAACTCGTCGGCGCTCAGCATGCCGTCGCCATCAGAGTCGTAGGCGCGCCTGGCATCCTCGAAAGGCCCGAAATCAGCGGTATTGCCGGGGTTGTTGAGCGGCGAGCCATAACCGTTCACGTACACCACGTCGCCGCCGATCACCGGTACCGACTTCATCTCGTGAATCATGCCGCGCACCCACCAGCGTCTCTCCCCCGTGCTCATGTCGTAGCCGCTCAGAAGAAACGAGCCGACGACGATAAGCTCCGGCTCGCCGCTCTCCGGGGTCCAGACGATCGGCGTGGCATGCGAGCTGGCGGCCTCAGGGCGCTCGACGCGCCACGCTACCGAGCCGTCGGCAACATCGATCGCAATGAGAAACGAGCCGGTGCGCTGGTCGCATACCAGGAACACCCGACCGTCATGGATGACCGGCGAGGCGCCCATGCCGTACAGGTTGTCGAACGGACCGAGGGGGACGCGCCATAGCTCGTTGCCCTCGGTGTCATAGGCAAGCAAACCGTATTCGGCGAAAAAAACGACCACGCGCACGCCGTCGGTCACCGCGCTCGGCGCCGCCGGATTATTTCGCGCGTCGAGTCGCTCACGGCGCAGCCGTGGAGCCTCGCGTCGCCATACCTCGCTGCCGTCGCGGCGGTCGATCGCGATGGTCAAGAGCTTCTCGTCCTCTACCGCCGTCAGGAACAACCGTTCGGCGCCCAGCACCGGCGATGAATATCCCTGCGGCACGCTCGTCTTCCAGACGACGTTGTGGTTCGGGCCGAGCGCCGCCGGCAGATCGATGTCAGACGCCAGACCCGATCCGTTCGGTCCCCGGAAACGCGCCCAAGGCAGGTCCTGGCTCGACTGCCCGGACATGGTTGCAGGAGCCACCGGAATCGCGGCGGTGGCGCCCCCGAGGACGACGGCGACCACGGCGGCCAGACGTAACGTCGTTGGTGTCATTTCGTTCCCAGCGCT
>CBDUXW010000440.1:0-3245 GCA_965371275.1 uncultured bacterium
CCCGCCTCGCGACTACCCGTTTTTCAGCGAGCTGGGCTCATGTTGGGGTTTTATAGCGGTAACGAAATGTTGGTGCGTGGTGCGCTGCATGCCGGTTGCCAGTTCTTTGCCGGCTATCCCATAACTCCGGCCACATCGATCCTCGTCGCCATGGTCAACGAGCTGCCTAAACACGGCGGCATTGCCATGGAGGCTGAGGACGAGATCGCCGCCATCGGCTTCTGCATCGGCGCTTCGCTGGCCGGCAACAAGGTGATGACGGCGACCTCCGGCCCCGGCATCAGCCTGTACAGCGAAAACCTCGGGCTGGCCATCGCCGCCGAGATTCCGCTGGTGATCGTCGACGTCCAGCGGCACGGGCCGGCGACCGGATCGGCGACACAGACAGCGCAGGGCGACGTTCAGTTCATTCGCTGGGTGACGGCGGGCGGCATGCCGACGGTGGCGCTGTGCCCGACGACGGCGGCCGAGTGCTACACACTGGCAATCGAGGCGTTCAACTTGGCCGAGCAGTTGCGAGCCCCGGTATTTCTGGTCAGCGACAAGGAGCTCGCCCTCACCAAGGAGCGTGTCGACCTGGACGCGTTGGTGACGCCGGCCGTTATCGATCGCACCTTGGCGCCGAGCGGCCAAACCGAGACCTACTTGTTTGATGCCACCGACGACGTACCCCCCATGACCCTTTTCGACGGCGAGCGACAGACCCGCTACACGACCTCGACGCACGACGAGCACGCCAAGCTCACCACGGATACGGCGAAGATCGCGCGTTTCGTGGAGCATCTCGAGCGCAAGATCACTTCGCGAGCCGAGGAGCTCGAGCGCGTGGTGTGGGACCCTCAAGAAGGTGCCACGGACTTGATCGTCAGCTACGGGAGCGCGGCGCGCGCCGCGCGCGAAGCCGTTTGCGCCGTTCGCCAGAACGGTGGCGCCATTTCACATCTGGTCGTCCACTCGCTCTGGCCGCTGCCCGAGCGCTCCCTGGCAACTGCCGTCGACGGCATGAAACGGGTTATTGTTCCGGAGATGAACCTGGGCTTGTATCGACAGGAAATCGAGCGCGCCGTCGCCGACGGCGTCGAAGTCATCGGCGTCAACCGTATGGACACCAAGCTGATCACAAAAGAGCAAATACTCGAGGAGGCACGGCTCTAGCGGGCCGTGGTGGAAGCGTAATGAATTACTTCGATGAGTCCACACCACTCCCGTTTTGCCCGGGCTGCGGCCATTCTCACATTCTTCCGGCGATCGGCGAGGCGTTGCAGGATCTCGAGCTCGACGCCGAGAAGGTCGTTTTAGTCTCCGACATCGGCTGCGTCGGGCTGTCCGATCAGCACTTCGCGACCAACACCATGCACGGTTTGCACGGTCGCTCGTTTACGTACGCGACAGGTATCAAGCTCGCCAACCCGGATCTCGAAGTCATCGTGATGATCGGCGACGGCGGCTGCGGCATCGGCGCCGCGCACCTGGTGCACGCCGCTCGGCGGAACATCGGCATCAAGGTGATCGTGTTCAACAACTTCAACTTCGGCATGACCGGCGGGCAACATTCGGCAACTACCCCCGCGGGCGCTTTCACCGCAACGACGCGGCAGGGAAACCTCGAGGTGCCGCTCGATATCTGCGCCACCATCGCGCCGTCCAAACCGAGCTTCGTGGCCCGCACATCCACGTACCACCCCGACTTCCCGGACATGGTCCGCAAGACGATCGAAGCCGACGGCTTCGCGTTGCTCGACATCTGGGAGCTGTGCAGCGCGTACTTCGGACCGGCCAACACGCTCAACAAGAAGAAGATGACCGGCTGGATGGGCGAGCTCGACATGCCGGAGGGCGTCATCTGCGACAGCGAGCGGCCGGAATACGCCGCCGCCATGCGAGAGCTCGTCGCCGAGCAGACAATCGAGGACAACGGCGAGATCCCGGGCTTCGAAGCAGAGTTCGAGAGCTCGCTCGCCGAACGTGTCTCGATCCTGATCGCCGGGAACGCCGGGCAACGCGCCCAATCGGCGGCTGACGTTCTGGCGATCGCGGCCATCGGCAGCGGCTTGCACGCAACCCAGAAGGGCAGCTATCCGGTAACCATCAAGACGGGTTTCTCACTCGCCGACCTGCTGGTCGGCCCCGAGCTGATCGAATGCACCGACGGCGGCGTGCCCGATCTGGCGCTGGTTACCGGCCCCGACGGCCTGGAGAGATCCCGGGCCCGGCTGGCGAGCATGGGTCCCGACGCCCTCATCATCGCCGACAGCGCGGTCGCCGATTTCGAAACCGGCGCGGAGGTCCGCAGCCTCGATCTCGCCGCTGTCGACCGTGCGGGACTGGTCAGCGTCGGCCTCGGCGTGCTGCTGGCGGCCAAACCGCTGGTGCCCTTCGAGGCCGTCGAATGGGCCTGCGGCCAGCGCTTCAACCCCAAGGTCGCACCGAAGGTAACGGCGATGTTCGAGGCTGGGTACAAGCTCGACGCTTGACGCGTGCTGAAAAGCCGCCGGGTTTGCTAGGCCCGGGTTCTTACGTCGCACCGATAGCGCCACCCTCTTCATCGACCATCGGCAGATCGCCGTCCCTCCAGGCGTCCATCCCGCCGGTAACGTTGTGGACGCTGTCGTACCCCTGGCGCATCAAGATGCTGCAGGCGGTGCTTGAACGGGCGCCGCTGGCGCAGATCACCGCCAGGCGCTGGTCGGTCGCCAAACCGAGCTCGCGCCAGCGGTCGCCGAGCTGCTTGTAGCTCATCAAGTGAGCGTCGGCGATGCGCCCCTCGCTCCACTCCGCGGACTCCCGCACATCGAGCGTCGCCATGCCGCCACCGTTTTGCAGCTCGTCGTGGAGCTCGCCGACTGATATCTGGGGTACTGCGGCAACCATTTGTCCGCCCTCGATCCAGGCGTCGATGCCGCCCCTCAAGTAGCCCGTGACCCGGCGGTCGAGCCCGATGAACGCCATCTTGTGAAGCGCTGCCGCGGCGGTCTCATCGGCATCGAACAGCAGGATCAGCGGCGTCTCGGTGTCGGTAATCCAGCCGACTCGTTGCTCGAACTCGGGACTCGTCATCTGGGCGACGTACGCACCGGGAACGTGGCCCTTGGCGAAAGCCGCCGATGAGCGAGTATCGATCACCGCCGCGCCTTCGGCGACGAGCGCCATGACTTGATCGACGTCCAACTCGGTGGCCACCGGCTCTTCCATGGTCAGCGGCTGGTGGCCCTGATTGATGGCGACGATATTGAGAATGTTGGCCG
>CBDUXW010000441.1:0-3244 GCA_965371275.1 uncultured bacterium
GTGGGCGACGCCCGGGCGTCCCGTCGACTTCGTCATGACAACGCGAGCGCCGCTCGCGACTCTCGACGTCGGTCTCTCGGTGCTGGTCGATGCAGAAGTCGCCGCATGGGTGCAGGGCGTCGGCCTGTCCGGAGGTGCTACGCGGCTCGCCGGTCGCGTCGCCCGCCTGCGAATCGGCCACGCGCGCCGCGACGGTGATCGTTTCGCCTATCAGTGTCGGCTGTGGAGCGACCGAGGCGCGGCGCCTGCCGATCTGCAAGGCGATGCGGACGAGCGCTTCTTGGGTGTCTTCTGGCGTCTATCGGAGACGCCCGACGGCACGCAGCGGCCCTGATAACATCGACGCCAATGTCCATCGAGTACGAGGTGAAGCTGGCCGGTGAGCGTGATGTGCTACTTGCCGCCCTGGAGACGGTGGGCGCGGTGTCGGACGGACCCCGCCTGCTCGAAGACGACCTCGTTCTCGACACCCCGAAAAACCGGCTTCGGCACGCCGGCGAGCTCTTGCGCTTGCGCCGCCGTGCCGACCGGTACCTGCTGACCTTCAAGGGTCGCCAGCAGCCGGAGGCCGCACACAAGGCCCGGCTCGAGCTGCAGACGCCGATCGAGAACGGCCCCGCGACGCTGGCCTTGTTTCAGCAGCTCGGCTTCGTGGTGGCGTTGCGCTACCAGAAATACCGAACGATTTTTCGCTGTACCGGCGACGGCTGCGACGGTGTGGTGGTGTCGCTGGATGAGACGCCCATCGGTACCTTTCTCGAGATCGAGGGCGATCCGCAAGGCATCGACCGTTGCGCCGCGGCGCTCGGCTTCGACGCGGCAACATACGACACGCGCTCGTATCTGGAGATCCATCGAGACCTGGGCGGCAGTGGCGACATGGTGTTTCCCGGAAACGAGTCAACGCCGTGGCTGGATGGCACGGACGAAGGTGTCGCCGTATGAGCCGCTCGCCGCTCGCCGCCGACTGCTCGGTAATGATTCTCGCCGCCGGACACGGGACCCGCCTGGAACCGCTGACCGCCAACCGGGCCAAGGGCGTGGTGCCGTTCTTGAACCGACCCCTACTCGATTACACGCTCGACTGGTTGCGTCGCTGCGGCTTCGACGAAGTCGTGATCAACCTGCATCACCAGGCCCACACGATCGAAGGACTGTACGGCGGCGAGGCGCTTGGAATCCGGTTGACCTACAGCTATGAGGAAGCGCTACTGGGTACGGCAGGAGGGCCGCGGGCCGTGCTCGACCGACTCGGCGCCCGCGTGCTGATCGTCAACGGCGATGTCGCCACGACGTTGGCGCCGGGCCCCCTCTGGCAGCACCATGCGGCGGCCGGAGCGTTGGCTACCATGGCGCTGCACTGTGGCGCCGGCGCGGCCGATTACCCCGCTATCGAGATCGACGACGAAGGCCGGGTTACCCGCATCCCCGGCGTCGACGTCAGGGGGCTCGAGGACTCACCGGACGGCGTTGCCGCCGGTTGTTTCACCGGAATCCATATCGTCGAGCGGGCCGTCGTCGAGCTCATCCCCGAACAGCGTTTCTGCGGCATGGTCGATCCCATCTACGGCCAGCTGATGGCTGAAGGTCTACCGCTGCACGCGCTCGTTGTTCCCGGTAGTTGGTACGAGATCGGCACGGTGCCTCGTTACATCTCCTGCCAGCTCGAAGCCCTGCGTCGTGAGGATTTCCCCCTGGCGTTCGAAGGTTACCGGCGGCGAGCGGTGGGCGGCTTCCAGCGTCGCTCGGTGGGCGTCGAGCGCGCCGGGCTGCGGGCCCCGTACTTGCTCGACGAAGGTGTGCGCATCGAAGAAGGGGCGTTGGTCGAGGGGGTGATCGCCGGAGAGCGGGCGCACATCGGTCCCGGCGCCACGGTGTGCGACTCGGTGCTCTTGCCTGATGCGTGGGTCAGCACCGGGGCGCGAGTGGACCGCTGCGTCGTCCTGGAGGGCGCCGTCGTGCCGCCCGGCGCGACGTTCAGCGATGCGGTCATCGAGCCCGAGGCCGCGGATCGCACAGGGTGACCGGCTCCGGCGGCGATTGCCGGGCCGAGTTGGAAAGCTCGGGGGTGCTTGCTGATGTTGCCCTGCCGTGGGCGCTGGGCGCAGCGACCCGCGTCGGACTTCATGCGTCGCGGCGACGCTTTTATCGCCTCTTGCCACAGGCAATGGCGGCCGGCGGCCCGGCGTCGGCCGTACTGGTGCTGTACGACGAGACCGACGCGGCGGAGATCGCACGCTACGAGCGCACGGCCGCGTGGCTCGGCGATGCCGGTGTGCGGGTACCGGAAATCTCAGCCGTGTCCGCGAGGACTCTGGTGGTTGAGGATGGCGGCGACGCGTTGTTTGCCGACAGCGCCGGGCCCGATTGCGTGGGCTTGTATCAACAAGCGGCCGCCATCGTCGTCGCCGTCCAGGCACACGGTCGCCGGGTTGCGCCTCCCAACCCGGAGTGGGTGCTCGATGCAGAGCGGTTGCGCAACGAGCTCGAATTCGCCGAGCAACATGCCTTGCGCGGCTGGCTGGGCGCCGCGCCCAGCGGTGCCCGCGGGGCCGGTTTCGATCGCCTTGCTACCGCGGTCGCCGCGCTGCCGCGGGCGGTTTGCCATCGTGACTTCCATTCGCGCAACCTGATGGTCGTTGATGGCCGGTTGCTGGTCCTGGACTTTCAGGACTTGATGCCGGGACCACACCTCTACGACCTCGTGTCGTTGCTGCGTGACGACTACAGGAGCGTGCCTCAGGCGGGCGCCGATGCGGCGCTGGAAGCCTACTGGGATGCGTGTGCTGTGGACCTAGCGATCGCCGCCGCGGCCGATGTTCCCTCGGTCCCTGGTGTGCTGCCGCCGGCGGCGCGCCAGAGCTTTTGCCTCACGGCGGCACAGCGCGCGATCAAGGCTCTGGGCACCTTCGGTTACCAGGTCACTGTTGCCGGCAACCGCGACTATGCAACGTTCGGACCCGGCACGTGGGCGCATGCACGCGCTGCGTTGACGGAGCTCGGCTGGCACGACCTCGTCGAAGAGCTGGCGGCCTTCGATCGCCTGTGAACGCGGTCTCCGGCGCGCGCCTTGTATCCACGCGCTTCTCCGCGCCCTCGCGACGAAGGGCGTTGAGATATGCGGGCTAGGAGCCGGTGGTAGCATGCGCTGATCATGCCCGAAGCCGTGTACATCGAGGATCTCAGCGCCCACGAAGGCGACACTGTCGTCGTGCGTGGCTGGCTGTACAAAAAGCGCTCGAGC
>CBDUXW010000442.1:0-3237 GCA_965371275.1 uncultured bacterium
GGGTCTCATCGACACTCACGTGCACATCGGCTGGCACTTCGACCGCACCGGACGTACCAGCAGCCGCGCGGTCCAGGAAACCGCCGAGGAATCGATCCTGTACGGCGCCGAAAACGCCTGGGTAACGTTGATCAGCGGCGTAACCACGGTACAGAGCGTGGGCTCCTCTGCCGACGTCGAGCTGCGCGACGCCATCGACCGCGGCGTTCTCCCGGGCCCCCGCGTGCTCACTTCGATACGACAGATCGGCGGCGGGCCGGATACCGATCCCGACGACCTGCGGGCGCGGGTCGCCGATCTGGCCGCCCAAGGCGCCGACGTCATCAAAGTGTTTGCCTCCGCAAGCATCCGCGTCGGCGGCACACCGACGCTCACGCAGGAGCAGCTCGACGCGATCTGCGGCGAGGCCCGGGAGCACGGCCTGCGCACCGTCGTACACGCACACGGGCCGGAAAGCGCGGCGCGCACGGCGCGCGCCGGCTGCACTACCGTCGAGCACGGCGCCTTGCTCGATCGCGCCACGCTCGAATTACTGGCCGCCGAGGGTCTTTTCTACGATCCCAACATCGATCTCATCTTCCGTAACTACTTCGAGAACAAGGACCGATTCATCGGCGTCGGGAGCTACACGGAGGAGGGCTTCGAGCAGATGCGCCAGGCGCTGCCGTCCGCATTGGCAGCGTTCCAGGAGGCGCTCACCGTTCCCGGGTTGCGCGTGGTGTTCGGCACCGACGCCGTTGCCGGCGCCCACGGCCGCAACTACCAGGAGCTGGTCTTCCGCTCACAGACAGGCGGGCAAGCGCCCATGGACACCGTCGTATCGGCCACTTCGCTGGCCGCCGAGTCGCTCGGCATGGCCGATCAGATCGGCTCCATCGCCACCGGCATGGCAGCCGACATCATCGGCACCGCCGGCGACCCCGGTGAGGACATCGAGGCTCTCGGCCGCGTGGTGTTCGTGATGAAGGGCGGCAAGGTCTACCGAAACGAGCCCATCAGACGGTAGTCGCCGGCGGGGGTACAGCGGGTCGTGGCCTGCTAGCGCCTCTGTAACTGAATCGCGCCGGCCGCCTCGGGGCCCGGATCGAGCCACATTCGCCCGGAGTCGGTATCGTACCTGCCCGAGTAATGCTGCGCGCCTTTGTCCAGCCATTCTTCCCAGATCGTCACCTCGCTGCGGCGCTCGTCGACCTCGAAATAGTGCCAGATGTAGCGCCCGGCTCGATCTTTGAACACGGCGAGATGGGCACGATTGCGCTCGAAGAAGATCGTCTCGACGCCGCCCACTTCGGCACCCGTGGCAACGACGTCCCAGGCGCCGTCGATCGGCGTCGGAGCCCGGTTGTTGAAGTTGGCCACCCAGTAACCCAACGAGGCGCAAGCCACCAATAACACCAGGCGTGCGGCGGCGCCGACCGCCAGCGCCGGCCCGCGATCACCGTCATGACGCGGCGGCAGCAGCACATCGCGCAGCCGCGAACGGTGCGCGCCGATCACCATCACGACGCAGGCGAGCAGCACGGTGGCCGCGAACAGGCCGCCGAAGTCGACGCCGTAGGAGATGTCGACGAGCACGATGTTCACCGACACCGGCAGCAAGATGAGAGCGCCGAGCAACGCCCAGCGCTCGTGTGTGAGCATCAGCCCGGAGACGATCTGCGCCCAGGCGAGAAAGCTTCCGTACAGCGCCGAGTAGCCGAAGTAGTACCAGGTGAGCCAGAAGCCGCTGACCTCGCCCATAGGTTTGTCGAGCTCGGAATCGAGCACCGTGAACTGGGCGCCGGTGAGCCTCGCCATGCCATAGAGAATGGCGATCAGCCCGGCAAAGTAACGGACCGCCGTGTAGCCGAGACCTTCGGGCTCGTCGGGAATGTCCTCGGTCTCAGCTTCGTCGCTGTGGTTCCGAAGTTCGCTCATCTCGCCTCCGCGCAGATGAACCTAGAATCGCATTTGCCCGCCGAAGGTGAAACCGTCCCACACGAGATCGATACCGACGCCGCCGAGGTCATCGTCGAGGCGCAGCTTGTAACGCCTGTAGCCCACGATCACCCCGTAATTGCGGTACGGAAAGATCTCGAGGCGGGCGACGATATCCAGCTGCGAGCCGCTGAACTCGTCCACCGAAACGCGTGGGAAACCGGTGACCTCGAAGTAGCCGCGAAACGGACCCTTCGGGTTGACCATCACGTTGCCGCCGATCATGGGAAACGGTGTGTCGAGCTCGCCACGTGCGCTGCCGACGCTGGATTGAAGAGTCGCCAACGCTTCGAACCGCCCGACACCGGCCAGCAAACCGATCTCGGACGTAGGCTGCGCCACCAGCAGGAAGTTGTAGAACGCGTGAATCTCGGTGAGCTGCATCGCCGTATCGGCATTGAGGACCAGGTCGCCGATAGTGAAACTCTGCTGCGCGGTGTTCTCGATTCGCGACACCGCGACAATGAAGCGGTGGCGACGACCGCCGCCCTGGGCCTCGACGATCCAGCCGTTCGACGAGTCGGTCAGGCCGAGAAGGTCCTGCACGTCGAAACCTTGACCGAGGCCCGGCACATTGCTGTCGCGGACGCCGAAGATACCGCTCACTCCGGCGCGCCAGAGAAAACCTGAGACGCGAATCCGGTCGAATTGCGCCGGCGCCGGCACTCTTATTTGTTGCGCCTCGACCACCGGAACCGCGGCAAGAACCGCAGCAAAGAACACAACGAGGCCGACGATGACTCGGCAACGTCGCCTCCGCCCACCCGTCTGACGCATCAGCGCAGCTCCTCGAGATCTGATGACAGGATCACCCACACAGCCCCGCCAGAAGATTAGCCGATCTCGGCGCCGAGAGGGGCCCGCCGCGCAACCTCCTGCCCGGTGCCCGCAATCATTCCTAGCGGCCGCCGGTCACCCGTCGATAGCTGAGCTCGAGCTCCCGAATGCCACTCTCGCCCGAGGTCACGAGGTAGCCGCGCAGCGTGTTCGCATCGATGCGCCGCAGCGTGAAACCCGAGAAGTACACGGCGTCGTCGCTAATCTTGACCAGCGGAAACGACACAAACTCGGCCTTCTCTTCCCACGCCACGAGGTCCGAACTGAAGTGCTTCACCTTGAGGACCAGGCTGCCCTCGTCTTCGGCAATCAACTCGATCTCGAAGAGCGTCGTCGCGCCGTCGTGCACCAGACGATACATGCCCACCATCGTGCCGGCGAACGGCGCACCCCAGGTTTCCTCGAACGTACCGCCGAACCCCT
>CBDUXW010000443.1:0-3225 GCA_965371275.1 uncultured bacterium
GTTCCTCGGGCTGTCGACGTTGGCCGTGCCCGTGATCGTCGCCGCCGGACGGGTTGTCGGCGGTGAGCGTACCGGCCTGTACGCGGGGTTGGTGTTCGTCTTGATGCCGTGTACCACCCTCATCACGATGCATCTCGATCAGGTCCTGTATCCGCTGCTGGCGGCCGCCGTGCTGCTGTTCGCCTTGCTCACCGTGAGGCGCACGTGGCGATACGGTGCGGCGCTCGGCGCCGTGCTCAGCGTGGCGGTGTACGTGTCGTTGTCGCTCGCCACACTGGTGCCGCTTGGCGGTCTCGTCTTCGTCGCCGCGCTGCTGGGGCCCGACGAGCGGGGGCGCGTGTGGCGGGGCTGCGGCGCGGCGCTGGCGGCGAGCTTGGCGACGCTGCTGTTTCTCCACTTCACGCTCGGCTTCGAGCCGCTCTTCGCCGGGCGGGCGATCATGCAATACCACACCGAGTGGCGCGGCACCGAGGGGTTGATGGGTCCCGCCATAACGCTGCGCAACGCCATCGAATGGGCCCGCTGGTTGGGCCTCCCGACGGCGCTCCTGCTGGCCGCGGCATGGTGGCGGGCGATGCGTCGCGACAACGGTCCCGAGGGCGCGGGGCTCACTCGCGTGATGATTCTCGGCTTTCCCCTGGTCATGCTGGCGATCTCGACCTTCGGCGGCACGCGCGACGAAATCGGTCGCCTGTGGCTGCCGTTGATCGTGCCGGTGCTGCCGATCGCCGCGCTCGAGCTCGAGCACCACTATGCCGAGCGTCCGGCGCTGTGGGTCGGCGCCGCGGTGTGGGTGATCCTGCTCACCAAGAGCTTCACCGACTTCGCCTAGCCCGCACGGCCCAACGTCCTTCTCCGCGTCCGCAGTGGCAGGGCCTCGAGACGTGCGAGCCAGCCGAGTGCCGGAGAGCGACCCGGAGTGCCGTTACGGGCGCCCCGGGCCCACTGCTTACCCTTTCGGCAGCGCGTTATACTGCGCGGATCGTGGCCCGCCATGCGGGTCGCACCACCGACGCATCGATCACCCCCACCGAAAGCAAAGGTCCGTGACGGATTTTGCGCCTGCGGCCGAGCAGCTCGAGGCCCTCAAGCGAGGGACCGTCGATCTGATCAACGAGGAAGAGCTCGGCAAGAAGCTCGAGCGCTCGTGTGCAACGGGTAAGCCGCTCGTCTTGAAGGTCGGGTTCGACCCGTCGGCGCCCGATATCCACCTCGGGCACACGGTGGTGATGCGCAAGATGAAGCAGTTCCAGGATCTCGGCCACCAGGTCGTGTTCGTCGTCGGCGATTTCACGGGCATGATCGGCGATCCCTCAGGGAGATCCAAAACGCGCCCGCAGCTCACCCACGACGAAATCCTGGCGAACGCCGAAACCTACCGGCAGCAGGCGTTCAAGGTGCTCGACGAGAGCAAAACGCAGCTCGAGTTCAACTCCACCTGGCTCGAGAAGCTGGGAGCCTCAGGCTTCATCAAGCTCGCCGGCAAATACACGGTGGCGCGCATGCTGGAGCGCGATGACTTCGAGAAACGGTTCAAGGCCAACCAGCCGATCAGCGTCCATGAGCTTCTGTATCCGCTGGCGCAAGCGTACGACTCGGTGGAGCTCGAGGCCGACGTGGAGATGGGCGGCACCGACCAACTGTTCAACTTGCTGGTCGGCCGCGACATCATGCGCTCCTACGGTTTGGAACCGCAGGTGGTTCTCACCGTCCCGCTGCTGGTCGGCACCGACGGCGTCGAGAAGATGAGCAAGTCGCTCGGCAACTACATCGCCGTCGAGGATACGCCGAAGGAGATGTTCGGCAAGGTCATGTCGATTTCCGACGACCTCATGTGGAGTTACTACGAGCTGTGCACCAGCCTCGACGGCGCCGAGATCGACCGGCTCAAGAAGGACGTTGCTTCCGGAGAGCTGCATCCCAAGGCTGCCAAGATGACATTGGCGCGCACGATCGCCACCGATTTCCACGGCGAAGAGGCGGCAGCGGCCGCCGCCGTGGAGTTCGACAATGTCTTCCGGGAGGGGGGACTTCCGGAAAATATCGCGGAGCATGCCTTCGATAGCGACGAGCCGCTGTGGATCGTCAAAGTCGTGCGCGACTGTGGTCTCTCGAGCTCCAACGGTGAGGCCCGCCGGCTGCTGGCACAGGGCGCCGTCAGCCTCGACGGCGAGAAGATCACCGACGCCGACGCAACCGTTCCCAACGATGGGGCGGAGCGAATTCTCAAAGTCGGCAAGCGCCGCTTTGCGAAAGTTCGGGTGACGTAGTACATTATCGGTAACCGACATAGCGGTAGCCGACATAGACTTCCTCCACTCGAGTCGCCCATGAGCTCCAGATCCCGTCCGGCGGAACGAATTTTCTCGTTGTTGTTGTTTGCCTATCCGCGTCGTTTCCGTTCGGTGTTCACGCCCGAGTTGATGGACTTCTTCCGCGAGGATCGGCGTCATGCGTCGCGGCGCGGCGGCCTCGGTTTGCTGCGCTTCTGGCTGCACACGTTGGGCGATCTGGGGCGCAGTGCCCTGCGGCAGCGTGTCGGCGCCGGCCCTCCGAACAACCGACCTCCTGCTCCCCGAAAGGCAGGAATCATGTCGAGCCTGATCTTCGACGTTCGTTTTGCGGCGCGCTCGCTGGCGCGCAGCCCGGGGTTTTTCGCCGTCGCCCTGGTGACGTTGGTTCTCGGTATCGGTGCGACGACGGCAATTTTGAGCGTCGTCGACGGCGTCATGCTGCGCCCGTTGCCGTACCCGGATGCCGATCGGCTGGTGTCTATCGGCGGGGTGTTCGGCCACGACCCCGACGGGCTCGGACCCCTGTCGCCCGGCAATCTGCAGGACCTGCGCCGCTTCACGGAGAGCATCGATGCCTTCGTGGCCGGCAACGACGTATCGATGACTTTGCTGGGCAGCGGCGATCCCGAGCTCGTAGAAGCGGCCTCGGTTACCGAGGGCTTCTTCGAACTGTTCGGTGTTCCGGTAGTTATCGGCCGCGCCCTCGGCACGGCCGACTATCAAATCGGTGCACCGCTTACAGCGGTGCTCGAGCATGGTTTTTGGATCACTCGGTGGGGAGGCGACAGAGCGGCCGTCGGTAACTCGATTACATTGAACGGAGAGTCGTACCGGGTCGTCGGTGTGGCGTCGCCCGATTTCCACTCGCCGGAGGCCGTGCACAGCCTGCGCGGCGCCCAGATGTGGGTGCCGTGGCAGTTCGACTGGGACG
>CBDUXW010000444.1:0-3200 GCA_965371275.1 uncultured bacterium
AGATTGTCCGCTACGCTGGGCACACGGGGACAATCGCTCTTCCTGAGCTTCCAAACGCTCTCGAATCCTATGATCGTATCCAGAATTCCGAACGTTTTCAGCTTTATCAGGTGGCGTCGGACTCGACACACTTACCGCGTCAGGAGCATAGCACGCCATCCTGCACATCATAGCTGTCACCGCGCTTACCGTCAAACCCTGGACCCATCGCCAACCGCGTATCCGCCACGGGTAGGCGTATCTGCACCCTCCCCGCTTCCGGTACCTTCGTCCCCCACCGCCCACCCCAACGCTCACTCCGCCGCCCGCCCCCTCGCGGTGTTGCTGGTCGCCTCACTGGCGGCAAGCGGCTGCATGGTGGGGCCCGATTACGTGAAACCGGAATCGCCGATGCCCGACGGCGCGCCGGCCCCTGACGCCTGGCACACCGCTGCAACCGCCGGTATGGCGGAGGGTAATGCGCCGCTCCAGACCTGGTGGTCGGTCTTCAACGACCCGACGTTGAACGGCCTGATGGGCAGGGCCGGGGCCCAGAACCTGGACATTTCGCAGGCGCTGGCGCGAATCCAGGAAGCACGCGCTTTCATCGGCGTGGTCAGCGGCAACCGGCTGCCCGTCATCGACATCACCGGACAGGTGCCGGTGGCCAACACCGGCGACGCCGCGGTGCCGGAGTTGTTTCCGGTCGACACGACGGTGCTCATGTCGGTCGGTGTCGGCGCCAGCTGGGAGATCGACGTGTTCGGCCGCGTGGCCCGCGGTATCGAATCGGCAGTAGCCGGCTATGACGCCGCCATCGAGGACTATCGCGACGTCATGGTGTCGCTGTACGCGGAGGTGGCGTTCGGCTACGTCGAAGTGCGCGCCCTGCAGGACCGCATCCGCTTCGCGATGTCGAACATCGAATCGCAGCGCGACAGCCTGCAGTTGACCCGCGACCGCTTCGCCGCCGGCCTGACATCGAGGCTCGACGTCGCCCAGGCGGAGCAGAACCTGTACGACTCCGAGGCCACGATTCCGCCACTCGAGCAAGGGCTGCAATTCGCCCTCAACCGGCTGGCCCTCCTGCTGGCGCTGCCCCCCGGGTCGCTCGACGAAGAGCTCGGCGTGGAGGCCAACATCCCGATTCCGCCGGACGAGGTCGCGGTAGGCATTCCGATCGACCTCATGCGCCAGCGCCCCGACATCCGCCGCGCCGAGCGCATCTTGGCCTCGCAAACGGCCCAGATCGGCGTCGCTACCGCCGACCTGTACCCGAGCTTTTCGCTCAGCGGCGCCCTCACGTTCGACGTCGGCAACATCGGCGATACCACCGGCTTCGGTTGGAACTTCTTGCCGGGATTTCGCTGGAACCTCTTCGACCGCGAGCGCATTCACAACCGCGTGCGGGTTGAAGAGGCCGTCACCGAGCAAGCGTTTCTGGCCTACGAACAGACCATGCTCGGCGCCCTCGAGGACGTCGAGAACTCGATGATCGCCTACGCCAAAGAACAGGAGCGGCGCGCTCACTTGACGACCGCCGTCGACGCCTCATCGCGCGCCGTCGAGCTGGTTCGCACGCAGTATCTCGCCGGCCTGACGAACTTTCAGAACCTGCTCGACACACAGCGCTCGCTGCTCACACTGCAGGACCAGCTCGCCGCCAGCGAGGGCATCGTGGTGCAAAACCTGATCTCCCTGTATCGCGCTCTCGGCGGCGGTTGGGATCCAACGCTGCCGGTGGAGTTGACCCTCGAAGGGTCGCAGTCGGGCAGTCCCGAGCAGGGCGTCGAGGTGCCACCGCGCGGCGGGCGGCAGGGCGGTGGACGCTCCGGCCAGGGGCGAGGAGGCTCGGGACGTTAGCTCCCGCTCCATGAACGCCCTGCCCCATCCCGACGAGCTTGTCGTTGCGCGGCTGGGCGCGGCCGAGGTCGCCTCACCGCTACGTGGCGACGACACCTTCGTCGACGAGGCGGCTCGCGTACTGGTGGCCGGCGCCACCGATCAAATTTCTTCAGCCCGAGCCGCGACCATTTCCGCGTTCGAGGCCGCCGGGCCGCGCAACCAGCTGTTCTTCGACCCGCAGTCGGTGTGCTGCGGCATCGTTACTTGCGGCGGGCTGTGCCCGGGTGTCAACGACGTCATTCGCTCTCTGGTGCTGACGGCCCATCACCGCTACGGCGTTAATCGAGTGGTGGGGTTTCGCTACGGGTACGCCGGCCTCGCTGCCGACAAGCTCGAAGAGCCGATGGTCCTGGACATCGACGACGTCACCTACGCACATCGACACGGGGGCACCATATTGGGCTCGTCGCGCGGCCCGCAGGATCCCGGCGAGATGGTCGATACGCTGGTGGCCTGGGACATCGACATCCTGTTTTGCGTCGGCGGCGACGGGACATTGCGAGGTGCTGCCGAGCTGGCGGCGGAAATCGAGCGACGCGGCCTCGACATCAGCGTCATCGGCATCCCCAAGACCATCGACAACGATCTGCTGTGGATCCAGCGCAGCTTCGGCTTCATGACCGCCGTCGAGGCGGCGCGTGGCGTCGTCGAGGCGGCCCATACGGAAGCGGCCGGCGCCTACAACGGCGTCGGCTTGGTGAAGCTCATGGGCCGCTACTCGGGCGCCATCGCCGCCAATGCGACGCTGGCGAGCGGCGACGTGAACTTCTGCCTGGTACCGGAAGTACCGTTTACGATGGATGGCGCCGGCGGCCTCCTCGATTGTCTGGAACAGCGAGTCGCGGCACGCCACCATGCCCTCATCGTCGCCGCCGAGGGCGCCGGGCAGGAGTTGATGGACGACCAAGGCGACCCCGGCCTCGACGCTTCCGGCAACCGGAAACTGCGTGACGTCGGCAGCTTCCTGATACGGCGTATCGAGTCGCACTTCGCGACCGCCGGTATCCCCGTCGATATGAAATACATCGACCCGAGCTACACGATTCGCGGCCTACCGGCGAACTCGATGGACTCGGGCTATTGCCTGATCCTCGGGCAGCACGCGGTCCACGCCGGCATGGCGGGCTGTACGAACATGATGGTCGGCTTCTGGAATCACGATTTTACGCACGTGCCGCTGGCGCTGGTGGCCCAAGGCCGCAAGCATCTCGAACCCCGCGAAGAAGTGTGGCAGCGGGTGCTCGATGCGACGGGGCAGCCGCCGGAGATGGTGGGCGCTTCGTAGGTGGCGCCGCAGATGCCCCCTCCTCGCCTCA
>CBDUXW010000445.1:0-3187 GCA_965371275.1 uncultured bacterium
ATGCCACGCTGGTTTCCGCCGCTGTCCCCGATGTAGATGATGTGTTCGAAACCGTGCGCCCGCAGGCTCATGCCGACGTCCTCGAGAACGGCCTGGAACGTCTCGGCGCGCAGGCTGAGGGTCCCGGGGTAGCGCATGTGGCCGGTCTGCGGATCGTGGTCGCCTTCCGGTACGAGCTTGATGATCGGCGCGCACAGCGCGTTGCCGAGCTTCCGGGCGATACCGTCGCAGGCGCCGGCAAGCACGTAGTTGTGCTTGCCCGTCGCCAGGTAGATGCCGTTCGGCTCAACGCCGCCGGTAGACACGATCGCCGTCGTCTTGCCGACCTTGAGCGCGTCGCGAACCTCCATCCAGGTCAATTCCTCGATCCACACGGAATCGAGGGCGCCGATCGGGTTCACGGAGGCCATGTCGGCCTGGAACGCGGCTTCCTGAGCGGCCTGCCGGGCAGCGCGCTCCTCCGGGGTCAAGTTGCCGCGGCCGCCACGCTGCTGCGCTTCGGCGACGCCCGCCAGGGTACCGACCATCGTCAGGGCCAGGACAAAACAAAAAGCTCGTCTCATGGAGACTTCCTCCCTTTATGAGTGGGCGCCGAGCCCGACACACACCTCGAAAACGTGTGGGCGCTGCGATGGGGATCGCCGTGGGAACGTTCTTCCTCGAATACCGGTGCAGCAATCTATCACGGAAACGGCCGACGCTTACCGGCCCGCCGCGGCGCGGCCGATCTCGATAGTCTCGTCGGCGCTCGGACCCTGCATGAGCAAGGCCAGGAAGCCCTGCTCGACACGGTCGGCAACGTCGCCGGCGTTGGCGGTGATCATGTCCGCGACGCCAATGCGCTTGGCCTCCGCCAAGACCCGCTGGTTGCCCGCCTCGGCGGCCTCACGGTCGCCGCCCAGAGCGCGAGTCAAGCTGCCGATGCCGCACGCCAAGATACTGAAGCCGCCGATGTCGGCGGTCTCGCGGACGCGGGAGAGCGAATCCGGATCCTCGATCATGATCATGGCGATCTTCTCGCCGCTCGGATTGGCCGGCGACCACACGTCGGCGCCGGCATCGGTGAAGAAGCTCACCGCCAGCGCCGCCTCTTCCGGGCTGCGCACGTGCGGCAGCACGACGCCGTCGGCGCCCGCGTCGAGGATCTCCTTCACCCGCGCTCGGGTAACTTCGGCGCCGTCCCGCTCGATCGGCGGGATCCGCACCAGCAGCGTTTTACGGCTCACCGCCGAGGGGCTGCGCAGTCCCTCGCCGACGGCCCGGACCGCCTCGATGTCGTAGCTGCCCTCGAGGTTGAGGAACACGAAGTCGTAGAGCGGATTTTGCGCCAGGCGTTCGCCGCCCGCCTTCGTGTAGACCGGCGGCACGCCGCGCTGCCGCGGCCCCTCGCCCGGCGCGTACACGCCGAATGCGGTCGTGCCCGCCGTCCACAGATCGATGATGGTGTTCTCGTGCTGGGCGCCCGGAGCGTGGCCCGTGGAGCTCAGAACGAGTGCTGCAATGATTGCGAGTGACCTCATGCGTCCTCCTTTTCGGCGCGCATGCTAACGCAAAACTTGTCTTGGCCGGCAACTCTCTGATCTAATGCCGATCCAACCCGCTTCACGGAGGACATGACATGAACAACCTCAGAGTCGCCGTTGCAGCACTCGTGCTGCTGTCTGCAATTTCATGTGCGGCCGCCGACCAAGCCACGGCGCCGGACGCCGCCGCCCCGAGCACCGCTGTCGAGGAGCCCTTGCGCACCGGCGACCCGGCGGCGCGCGGCTTCACCGACGCCGATTTTCCGCGCCTCACGGAGCTCGCCGCCGGCGTGTACGCCTACGAGCAGCTGACGCGCGGCGCCGAGCAGATCGCCACCGTTAGCCTCATCGTCGTGACCGACGAGGGGGTGCTGGTGGCCGACGGCCAGGGCAGCGTCGAAGAAACCCAGCGCCTGATCGACGAGATCGGCAAGATCACCGACCAGCCCATCAACCACGTCGTGATTTGCTCGGACCACGGCGATCACACCGCCGGCAACTCGGTATTCCCGGACGATGCCGTCTTCTACGCCCACCCGACGTCGGCGGCGATACTCGAGGCCAGCGCCAATAACCCGGGCCGCAGCGAGGACGCGCCGCCGGTGGTGATGCCCACCGAGCTCGTTCCGTCGAAGCGCGTCGTGGAGCTGGGCGGCAAGGAAATTCAGATTCTCTTCCTGGGTCGTGCCCACACCGGCGGCGACCTGAGCGTGTACCTGCCGGAAGAGAAGATCCTCTTCATGAGCGAGGCCTACCTCAACCGGCTCTTCCCGGCGATGCGCTCGGCGTATCCGTCGGAGTGGGTGGCAATGATCGAAGAAGCGCAGGCGCTTGACGTCGACATCTACGTTCCCGGCCACGGCTTCGTGGACTACTCGCCCGCCGTACTCGAAGAGGAGCTCGAGACGTATCGGCGCGCGGTTGCCGCCGTGGTCGCCGAGGGCACACGTCTGCACGCCGCCGGCCTCAGCGCCGACGAAGCAGCGGAGCAGGCGCAGTTCGGCGAATTCGAGGACTGGTGGATTCGTTCCAGCCAGGGCGAACGCGCCATTCGCCGCGTCTACATGGAGCTCAACGGCGAATTGCCGAACCAATAGGCCGGCCCGCAAAGCGAACCGGGAGTCGCCGCGAAGCTAGCCCTGACCTGTTACACGGCGAGCGGCTAGCGGCCTGCCGCTCGGAGGCCGACGGCGAGGGCGTCCGCGTTGGTCACAATGATCATTCGGAAGCCCTGCGCGAGACGCTCGCCGATATCGTCCGGACCGGCGGTGATACCGCACGCCACGTCGAATTCCTTGCAGGCGGCGAGCACCGTCTGGATGGCGTTCTCGACCGCCTCCATGTCGCGGTTATAGGCACGGCTCAGATCGCCGGGCCCGGGAATCACCACGCTCACGCCGGGGGTGCTGACGATCTCGCGGGCGTTCGCGATACCGACCTGATCCTCGATGAGCAGGACGTTGGCGACACCGCCCCCGTCATTGCCCGGCCAATTTCCGTCGCCCATGTAGCTCACCGCCAGAGCCGCCTCTTCAGCGCTCTCCACATGCGACTTCGATCTGGCTGCCGAACCGGCCGACGCACTTCAGGTCACCGTGACCGGTCAGCAGTGGTGGTGGTCCTACGAGTACGACATCGATGGCGACGGGGAGGTCGACTTCATC
>CBDUXW010000446.1:0-3186 GCA_965371275.1 uncultured bacterium
CGCTTCGGAGGTGGGGCGGGGTTCACCGACTTCTCCGACGGCAACGGCCGGGTAGAACTGACCACGGCCTGCTACCGCTACCCCTCAGCCGGTTGGCCTTCGTCGAGGCTCGGAATCGAAGCGGCGGTGCGCGACTTCTCGGACTCCTCGTCACTCTCGACGCCGCGGGACGAGTCGTTCGGCGGCTCCTCGACGCGCAACCGGACCTCGGGAAGCTCTTTGCCCGCCGCCAGCGTGGCGATTTCGTCGCCGTCGAGCACCTCACGGGTCAGCAGAGCCTCGGCAATCGCGTGTAGGGTGTCGGTGTGCTCGGCAAGCAAAGCCTGCACCTTCACATACGCCGTATCAACGATCTTCTTGACCGCCACATCGATGGAGCGAGCGGTGTCGTCGGAGTAGTCCTTGTGCTGCACGAAATCGCGGCCGAGGAAAACCTGCTCATTCTTGGCACCGAACGTCAGCGGGCCGAGCTCGTCGCTCATGCCCCACTCGGTGACCATGCGGCGGGTGATGTCGGTGACACGCTCCAGGTCGTTGCCGGCCCCGGTGGTCATGTCGTTCATCACCAGCTCCTCGGCGATACGGCCGCCGAGCAGTACGCAAACCTGGGTTTCGAGGTACTTGCGCGTGTAGTTGCGCCGGTCGTCGAGCGGCAGCTGCTGCGTCACGCCCAGAGCGTTGCCCCTCGGGATGATCGTGACCTTGTGCAAAGGATCCGCCTCGGGCATGAAGTGGGCCACCAGAGCGTGACCGGCTTCGTGGTACGCCGTCACTCTCTTCTCCTCATCGGAGATGATCAGGCTCTTGCGCTCCGCGCCCATCAGGACCTTGTCCTTGGCGTCTTCGAAGTCGTCCTTCGTGACCTTGTTGTGGTCGCGGCGGGCGGCCAACAACGCCGCTTCGTTCACCAGGTTCTCGATGTCGGCGCCGGTAAAGCCGGGGGTGCCGCGCGCCACCCGCTGCAGGTCGACGTTCTCGTCGAGCGGCGTGCTGCGCGTGTGTACGCGCAGGATACCGAGGCGACCGCGCACGTCGGGACGATCGACCATGATGCGGCGATCGAAGCGACCGGGGCGCAGCAGGGCCGGATCGAGAACGTCGGGGCGGTTGGTGGCCGCCATCAGGATGACGCCCTCGTTGCTGGCGAAACCATCCATTTCGACGAGAAGCTGGTTGAGCGTCTGCTCGCGCTCGTCGTGGCCGCCACCGAGACCGGCGCCGCGGTGGCGCCCGACGGCATCGATCTCGTCGATAAAGATGATGCACGGGGCGTTCTTCTTGCCCTGCTCGAACAAGTCGCGGACGCGCGAAGCACCGACGCCGACGAACATCTCGACGAAGTCGGAACCGGAGATCGAAAAGAACGGGACGTTGGCCTCGCCGGCGATGGCGCGTGCCAGCAGCGTCTTGCCGGTTCCCGGCGGGCCGATGAGCAACACACCCTTGGGAATTCGACCGCCGAGGCGCTGGAAACGCTGCGGCTCGCGCAGAAACTCGATGACTTCCTGAACTTCTTCCTTGGCCTCGTCGATACCGGCAACGTCCTTGAAACTAACCTTCTTGTCCTGATTCGAGTTCAGGCGGGCGCGGCTCTTGCCGAACGCCAAGGCGCGGTTGCCGCCGCTCTGCATCTGCCGCATGAAGAAGATCCATACGCCAATCAGGATGAGCATCGGCGCCCACGAGATCAACGCTGCCAGATATGGACTCTGGTCCTGCGACTCGACGTTGACCACCACGTCGTTCTCGAGCAGGGCGTTGATATAGGGCTCATAGTCCGGAGCCACCGTTTCGAAGATGGACCCGTCGCCCATGAAGGTGCCCTCTATGTGATTGCCGGGCATCGTGATGGTGACGTTGGCGACCCGTCCGGCGCGCACGTCGGCCAGATGTCGGGAGAACTCGATCTCGGCTGTGGGGGCCGGATTGGTGGACACGACGTTCCACACGACGATGGCGATGACGATCACCACCAGCCACAGGCTCAATGTCTTAATCGTTGCGCTCATAGTTCAAAGAATACACTACGGGTTGTGGGAGGGTCAGCCGGAATGGAGCTGCTCCAGGTGTCTGCCTGACAGCGGCAACAGTCGAATCTTGTCGTTTTCGACGCGTAGTCGCACTCCCGGCAAATCGGTGGCATTCGCAGCCGTTTCGCCGATGCTTCCAATAGCCTCCAGCACACGCTCAACGTGTTCGAAGCCGATGCCTCGGCCGTGACCCCGCACCTCTTCGATGGCCCACCGCATGACGCGCCGCCGTAGCGGCAGCGCCAGCTCCGCGAGGCCCCGCGCGCTCAACGCGACGCCACCCGCGTACTCCTCTTCACGCTGCAAACGTACGAACGCCGCGGCCGCCAGCTCATCGAGCCAATCTTCCTCCTCGGCGAGCAAGCGGGCCATGCGGGCTACGTTAGCTACGGCGCCGGCGTTGATTTGTTGCAACTCGCTCAACAATCGATGTCGCAAGCGATTGCGCGACAGCGAGATGTCATCGTTTGACGGGTCCTCGCGCCATGTGAGCGATTGCTCGACGGCATACTCCCGCAGCGACTGCCGGCGCTCATCGAGAAGCGGCCGCACAACCAGCACGCCACGCACGTGGGCACGCCGGCGCATCCCTGCCAGTCCGCGCCGCCCGGCGCCACGCGTCAGGTTGAAAATGACGGTTTCCAGCTGGTCGTCGGCGCTATGGCCCAGAGCCACCGCGTCGGCCGGCCAGCGCGCCGCCACCTGCTCGAAGAATCGCAAGCGGGCTCGGCGCGCGACCTCTTCCTTCGAGCCCGGCACGCCACCGAGCTCGGCTCGTTCCACGAAGAACGGCAGCTCGTAATCTTGTGCGGCGCGGCGCACGGCATCGAGATCGGCCTCCGCCCCCTCGCCGCGCCAGCCATGGTGTAGGTGGGCGACGGCGAGCTCCAACTCCGCTTCGGCGGCCAGGCGCACGAGCACATCGAGCAGGGCGACCGAGTCGCCGCCGCCGCTACAGCCGACGAGGAGGCGACGGATACCGGCGAACAAGCCGTCGTCCACCGCCGCGTCGGCGACGCGCCGCAGCAGCAGCTCCGCTTCAGAACTTCGAGATCCGGCCATGATGTCGTCGCAATACGAGCGGGAATCCTCGGCCGGGGGCCGCGGGGGCCCCGGCCCCCCGCCCCGAAAAATGGGGGGGCCGGGTGTCGAAACC
>CBDUXW010000447.1:0-3184 GCA_965371275.1 uncultured bacterium
GCTCGCGGGGGCGATCCGCGAAGAGATCGGCGCCGACTCGCTGTCGTACCTGTCGCACGAGGGGCTGAAGCGCTCCCTGCCCGACGGCGAGGCGGCGTACTGCGGCGCCTGCTTCACCGGCAGCTACCCGACGTTGCTGGGCAGCGAGCTCGAGCAGCAGATGGCGTTGTTCGAACCGGTCGGCGCCGGGCCGGCGAGCGCCGGCACGGCCGGTCGTCGCTAGGACGAGCAGGTCGTGCCCGAACAGACCCGCAAACCGAGCCTGAGCTACAGCGACGCCGGTGTCGATCGCGACGCTGCGGCCGGCGCCAAGCGTCGCATCCGCGACGTCGTGCGGAGCACGTTCAACGAGAATGTACTCGGCGACATCGGTAGCTTCGGTGGTGGGTTCAAGATCTCAGTGGGCGATGACAGCGCCACGTTGGTGGCCTCCGCCGACGGTGTCGGCACCAAGCTCAAAGTCGCGGTGATGGCCGGGCATCACGAAGGCGTCGGCTACGACATCGTGGCGCATTGCGCCGACGACATCCTCACCCAAGGGGCGTTACCGCTGTTCTTCCTCGACTACCTGGCGCTCGGCCGGATGGACGAAGAGCTGGTCGAGTCGGTGTTGCGTGGCGTCGCCAGCGCCTGCCGCGATGTGGGTGCAGCGCTGATCGGCGGCGAGACCGCCGAGATGCCCGACATCTATCAGGAGGGTGAGTACGACCTGGCGGGGTTCATCGTCGGGCGCAGCGACGGCACGTTGCTCGATGGTTCTGCCATCCGTGCCGGCGATCGACTACTCGGCCTGGCATCGAACGGACTCCACACCAACGGCTACTCCCTGGTTCGCAAGATCGTCTTCGAGCACCGCGGCATGTCCGTCGGCGACCACGTGGAGGAGTGGGGCCGCACCGTGGGCGAAGAGCTGCTCCGCCCCCACAAAGAGTACGTCGGGGCGCTGCGCGGGCCGCTTTCGCGCGGTGACATCAACGGGCTGGCCCACATCACCGGCGGCGGCCTGTATGAGAACGTGCCGCGCATGCTGCCCGAGGGATGTGGTGTGATGATCGACCCCGAGGCCTGGGAGATCCCACCCGTGTTCACGGCGTTGCAGGACTGGGGGGGCATTCCGGAAGACGAGATGTGGCGCACCTTCAACATGGGTGTGGGCATGGTGGCGGCGGTTTCGACGGCGCGCAGCCACGCCTTGCTGGAAGAACTGGAAGCGGCCGGCGAGCGGGCGTTCCTGATCGGTGCGGTGGTCGAGGGCGAGGGCGTGGAGCTGCAGCCCGGCTTCGAGCTGGCGGGGTGAGCAATTTGTCGGAAAGACTCAAAGTAGGTGTGCTGATCTCCGGTCGCGGCTCCAACATGGAGTCGATCGCGCGGGCCTGCAACGCCGCAGGTTTTCCGGCCGAGATATGTCTGGTGCTGTCGAATCGCCCCGACGCGCCGGGCCTGCAAACGGCGGCCGAGCTCGGCATTTCCACCGCCGTCGTCGACCACACGGAGTATGCGGACAAGGCCGCGTTCGAAGCGGCGGTGATCGCGGCGCTCGATGGGCACGGCGCCGAGCTCATCTGCCTGGCTGGTTTCATGCGCGTGTTGTCGGAAGAATTCGTGGCCCGTTACCCGGAGCGGATCTTCAACATTCATCCGTCGCTGCTGCCGGCGTTTCCCGGGCTCCACGTGCAGCGCAAAGCCATCGACTACGGCGTGCGGTTTTCCGGCTGTACGGTGCACTTCGTGGTGCCCGAGGTCGACGCCGGTCCGATCGTGCTGCAGGCGGCGGTGCCGGTAGAGCCGGGCGACACCGAGGACACGCTGGCGGCGCGCATCCTCGAACAGGAGCACCGCATTTATCCGGAAGCCGTGCGCTTGTTCGCCGAGCGACGACTGCGCATCGAAGATCGCCTCGTGCGGATCTTGCCCGAGACGGAGTCGTAGGCGGGTGTGCGGCGCGGCTCCGAGCCTGTGATCGGTTTCTTTCGCGACACGCTGTGGCCGGCAATTCCGACGCTGAAGATCCGCTCGGTCAATCGCATCAGCCTCGATCGCTTGCTGGTGAAGCAGTTCCAGCGCCTCGAGCCGGGCGTGGTGCTCGATGTCGGCGCCAAGAGCGCACCCTACGAGCAGCACATTCCGGCGACACGCTACGTGCGGCTCGATATCGACCCCGCACGTACCCCCGACATCTGCGCCGACGTGCACGAGCTCGAAGGCGAGCCGGAATTCGATACAGTCCTGGTCATCGAGGTGCTCGAGCACCTGTACGACCCGCAGACTGCGATCGAGAGGCTGCGCGCCGTAATGAAGCCGGGCGGTGTGTGCGTGCTGTCGACGCGGTTCTTGTATCGCTACCACCCCGACCCTGAGGATCACTACCGCTTCACACCGGACTCGTTGCAGTATCTGTTTCGCCACTTCAGCAGCGTAGAGGTGCATCATCACGGCAACCGAGCCCAGGTGATCTGGGAGCTCATCAACGCCGGCGGGCGCTCGCGTGTGCTGCTGAACCTCTTCAATCCGTTGTTTGCAGCATTCGAGTCGAAGAAGACACGCTTCCCGCTGGGATTCGTGGTGTGGGCGAAGAAGTAGAGGACGGGACGTGAACAAGCCGGAGATCTCCCGATTCACGCAGGTCATGCTCGGTGCGATCGCCGTGCAGACCGCCCTGTTGCTCTGGGTCCCCCGGGTTTTCGCGCTCCCGGGCATTCGCTCGCACTACGGCTACGCTCCCAAGCACCTCTTCGCTTCGGTGACCGCGTTGCTGCCCCTGGCCGCGGCGTTGATCGTCGTCGGCTTGACGGTTGCCGCCTGCGTGCGCAACCGGCGCGGCAGCGTCGCGTTGCTGATGCTGTCGTTCGTCATGCTGCAATGGAGCTTGGCCTGGACCGAGAATGGATCCGGCGAGCGCATCTCCGAGACGCTGTTCGGTGAGCGCTTCGGGCATGCCGAGTTCGTGTCATTGGCGACGACGAAGGGCGACGCGTTTGCGGTCGCCGGCGATTACGAGAACTTGCGCGCCGGCGATCCCGAGTTCGTCTTCGCGCGCGCCAAGCCACCGGGTCACCTCCTCGTGTACTCGCTGGCCTACGAATTGTACGAAGGCATCGGCGCGCAACCCGCGGCGGCGCGTGCCGGTCGCGCTGTGGGGTTCATCGAGCGCGACCCGCTAACCGATTTCGGCGCCTTCCTGGTG
>CBDUXW010000448.1:0-3177 GCA_965371275.1 uncultured bacterium
AGCGCCGCGACGATCCTTCTTGCAGTGTCCGTCGGCCTGTCGCTCAGCCGCATCCCCGAGGTGGTTTTTCGGAGTCTCCGCAACCTGGCCGATCGCATCGCGGTCGCCAAGTTCGGGGCCGTCGCGCTCGGGCTCCTCGTCATACTCAACCTCGCGGTTCTCGTGACCGGCGCTCGCACCTCGGCCGGGCCGAACATTATCTTGATCACCGTCGATACATTGCGTGCCGACCACCTGTCGAGCTACGGACACGAGCACAGCACATCGCCCAACCTCGACAGCGTCGCCGCCAGCGGCGTTCTCTTCGAACAGGCTCTCGCTCAGGCCCCGTGGACGCTGCCCAGCATGGCAACGGTTCACAGCTCCCTGTACCCGACAGACCACGGAGCCAACCAGTACGCCTATCGAATGCGTGAACGCATCACGACGCTGGCCGAGCGCTTCCGCAACAGCCGCTACACGACGGCGGGCGTGGTGAGTCACGTATTCATCAACGCCAGCTACGGTTTCGCGCAGGGATTCGACGTGTTCGACCAGTCCAACGTCAAAGGCCACGCGGGCGTCACGTCCCGGGATGTCTCCGATACGGCGATCGACTACCTCCGCCGCTACGCCGATGAGCCGCTGTTTCTCTGGGTTCACTACTTCGATCCGCACTACGACTACGTGCGACACGACGCGTTTCCATTCGACGAAAGCTACTCCGGCCCGCTGCCCTCGACGATGAGCATCGACCTGTTGAGCGAGCAACTCGACGCCCTGACCGACGCCGACATGGAGTATGTGCGGGCCGTCTACGATAGCGAGATCGCCTATACCGACGCCCAAATCGGCCGGCTCCTCGACACGCTCGACGAGCTTGGCATTGCCGATCGCACGGTCGTTGCGATAGCCGGGGACCACGGCGAGGAATTTCTCGACCACGGGGCATTGGGCCACGGCGATACATTGTTCCGCGAGGCCGTCAACGTACCGCTGATCATCCGCGACCCGGCGCACCGCGAGCTCGCCGGCCGGCGCGTGAGCGCCCCGGTAGAGCTGCGCTCGCTCGGCGTTACCCTGCTCGAAGCAGCGGGACTACCGACGGGAAACTTCACCGGCCTCGACTTGCTCGCCGTGGCAAGTGGAGAAGCCGAATCGACGCTCGCGTTCACGGAGACCGACTACTACGGCCCGTGGGGCAACGCCCGACCTCTGCTGGCGCTGGTAACCGATGGATGGAAGCTGGTGCGCGATCGGGACAGCGAGTACTACGAGCTGTACGACCTCGCCAACGATCCCGAAGAGCGCGATAACGTGTTTCAAGACGAACCGCCGATCCTCGACGAGCTTCTGCCGCTGCTCCTGGCGAGGCTGGCGTCGATTGGCGGCGCGGCGCCGCAATCCGTTACCTTGAGCGAAGAGGAAGAGAATCGGCTACGGTCACTCGGCTATATTCGCTGAGCGCGGCGATCTGAAATGGCAACCGCAGCAGGAGGGCGTTGACTTATGCGGGCTGGAATCACGGCAACCACGGTCGTAGCGGTGGCGATCCTCAGCGCCGCGGCTCTACCGCTGCCGGCATCGACGACACCAGGCTCCGCCGCCGGCGAGCAGGGCGCCACGCTGCCCTCCGGAGCTCTCCGGTTCGGCGCCTTTGAAGGATCGTTCAACGCCGATGGGACCTTCCGCATTGAAGGGCAAGGCTGGCCACCGCTCGCCGGCACCTGGGAGAGCGACGGATCCGAGCTCATTCTGGCGCTGGAAAACGGCCCGCAAGGCTGCGACGGGCCGGGCCGTTACGCGTTCCGCGTTGAAGACGGTCGTCTCAGCCTGTCGTTGGTCGCCGACGACTGCCAGCCGCGCACGATGATTCTCGACGGCAGCACATGGCGCCCGGCGAGCGCAGCGGAGCCCGCTACAGAACGTCGCATCGTTCATACGGTCGCCGACGACCCTCCGTCCCTCCCCGACCCCGGTAGCGCCACCGGTAGCTGGCCTTCGTTTCGCGGCACCGACGCCGCGGGGCGGGCGTACGGCCAGGACTTGCCCGACGCATGGAGCGGCGAGACCGGCGACAACATCCTGTGGCGCACCCTGATCCCCGGCCTCGCCCACTCGAGCCCGGTGATCTGGGGCGACCGCGTGTTCGTGACCAGCGCCATCAGCACCGATAGTGCCGCGACGTTTCGTCCCGGTTTGTACGGCGATGGCGACGCTTCGGCCGATCGCTCCGACCATGAGTGGATGATCTACGCGCTCGACAAGCACAACGGCGAGCTCATCTGGGAGCGTGTCGCGCACGCCGGCGAGCCCGCCGACAAGCGCCACGTCAAATCCACCTACGCCAGCTCGACGCCGGTTACCGACGGCCGCATTGTGGTGGCTTCTTTCGGGTCGCAGGGTGTGCACGCCTACGACGTCGACGGCAACTTTCTGTGGAAAGTCGACGTCGGCCGCATCGACCTCGGCGCCTACGACATTCCGACGTTCGAATGGGGGCCGGCGAGCTCGCCGATTCTGTGGCACGGCATGGTGATCCTGCAGTACGACACGCAAAAGGACTCCTTCCTGCTGGCGCTGGACGCCGAGACCGGTGAAACAGTCTGGAAAACGGACCGCGACGAGCTGCCCTCGTGGGGCACGCCGACGGTGTATGAAGGTCCTTCCGGGCCGGAGCTCATTACCAACGGGGCCAACTTCATTCGTGGTTACGACCCGACCACCGGCGAGGAGCTATGGCGACTCGGCGGCAGCTCGAAGATCACAGCACCGACGCCGATCTTCACCGAGGACCTGATCGTCGTGGCCAGCGGTCGGCGTCCCGAGATGCCGATCTTCGTGCTGAAGCCGGGAGCCCGTGGCGACCGCACGCTGGCGGAGGGCGAGAGCGGCAGCGATTCCGTGGTGTGGAGCAAACAGCGCCGCGGCCCATACATGCCGACGCCGTTGATCTATGACGGCATCCTCTACGTGCTCGCCAACGGCGGAGTTCTCGACGCCTACGACCTGGCCAGCGGCGACGAGCTCTACCGTAGTCGTGTGCCCCACCTCGGCAGCGGCTTCAGCGCCTCGCCGGTGGCCGCCGACGGCAAGATCTACCTGTCGAACGAAGACGGCGACATGATCGTCCTGGCCGCGGGCCCGGAATTCGAGCACATCGCCACCAACCCGATGGGCGAGCTGTTGATGGCCACC
>CBDUXW010000449.1:0-3175 GCA_965371275.1 uncultured bacterium
GTTTTACCGTGTGGTGCACTTCGTATCTTTCCATTTGCACCCTAACCGCCCTAAACCCCCCGCGGCGCCGTGGCGCGCGGCCCCGACGCCCTCGAGCTGGCGAGCCTTGGTGAACGACAGAATCAGGCCGCCGGTCGTGGCGATGACGACGAGCCAGAAGAACTGGCTGGTGAGGTTGTAGTCCTCGAGAAACGGCGCGTTGATCGCCAGCCACGGTGCGATGTTGTCGGCGAGCAAGTGGGCTATGCCCATAACGCCGAAGCCGACGCCCAGGACCGTCATGGTGTCGGTAAGGTCGGGGATGCGCGTCACCTTCGCCTGATATTCCTCGACGCGCTGCCGCACGTGCTCGATGGCCGAGGTATCGGCTTTCAGGAATTTGTCGATGTCGGCGGCGCGGCCGACGCCGAGCAGCAACACCGCCAGCCAGATGTTGGCGACGATCACGTCCACGGCGATCATCGCCGAGAATACGTTGTCGCTTACTTCGAAGACTTCCTTCATCGCCGTCTGGTTGGCGCCGCCGCCGATCCAGCTCCCGGCGACGGTCGTCAGCCCGCGCCAGACGGCGTCCGGGCCGGCGCCACCGACAACGTCGGGGTTGACGTACGACATGACCAGGATGGCGAGCGGCCCCCCGAGCACGATGCCGACGCTGCCGGCGAGGAACATGATGCCGGCCTTGGGGCCGAGTCGGATGATTCCCTTGAGGTCGATGCTCAAGGTCAGCAGCACGAGACTGGCAGGCAGCAGGTAGCGCGAGGCGACAAAGTAGAGGTTCGACTGATCCGGGTCCCAGACGCCGAGCGTGGTGAGCACCGACGGCAGGAAGTAGCACACCAGCAAGCTGGGAATGACGGAGTAGAACTTCTTCCAGAAGGGACGGTCGCTGTGCGCCGTGATGAACACGCCCGCCAGGATCATCATCAGGATCCCGAGGTTTACGGCGTCGTTGGTGATCAGCGGTCCGTCGCTCATAGCGGCCGCATTCTACAGCAGAGAGCATGATTTGCACCCGGCCCGACCATCGGCGCGCCCTGATGCAGCGGAACGGGGACGAACGGATCCTGCTCAGGCGACGATGGTGCCGTCGAACAGCTCGACGCTGCGCTGCACCGTGTCCTGCCAGCGTGGATCGTGGGTCACCAGCAGAATCGTGGACCCGGCGGCGTGCAATTCGCTCAGCATGGCGATGACGGATTCGGCCTGCTCGGAATTGAGATTGCCGGTGGGCTCGTCGGCGAGAATGATCTCGGGCTCGCCGACGATGGCGCGGGCCACCGCCACGCGTTGCTGCCCGCCGCCGGAAAGCTGGCTCGGCATCTGTTTGGCGCGCTCGCTCATGTCGACACGCTCCAGCACTGCCGCGACGCGATCACGACGCTCTGACGCCGGCAGTCCGAGATAGGTCAGCGGCAGCTCGACGTTCTCGAAAACAGTCAGATCGCCGATCAAATTGAAGCTCTGGAAGATGAACCCGACCTCGCGGTTGCGCACCGCGGCGCGGGCGCCCGGTTTCATGTGCGATACGTCGTGGCCGCTCAACGCGTACGAGCCCTCCGTAGGCTCCTCGAGTAGGCCGCAGATCGACAACAAGGTTGTCTTGCCGGATCCGGAAGGGCCGTTGACGGCAACGAACTCGCCGCGTTCGACCTCGAGATTCACGTCGCGCAGGGCGTGCGTGTGCACGTCCTCGATCACGAAGGTCTTGCCGATCGCCTCGAGGCGGATCAGGGGTCCGGCGTCGTCGTCGGCCGAGCGCACGGTGGTGAATTCGGAGTCGGCTCCCCCGCCGCCGCCGAACATCCCACGCAGTTTATTGAACATGGCACCTCACACTCTAACGCCCGGAGCCCCCGAAATGGCGGCAGACCGCCGCGGATGCGCCGACACACCCGCTGTGTACAGGCTGGACGGGCGGCGCCAAACCGGACGGTTACGGCGCCCGACGGGATCGGCTTCCCCCTTTAGTAGCGCCTGCCGGCCGTGTAGGCTGCGCCCATCGTGTTGAGGAACGCTCCCATTTCAACGCGGGCATTTTGTTGCGCGCTGCTGGCGCTGTGCTCCGGCCTCGTATGGGCGGTCCCGGCCACGCTCGACGACTGGCCTGATATCGAGCCGCTGGGGCCCGACGCCCACCTGGTCATCATCGTCGTCGACGGGTTGCGCCCCGACCTGATCGCCGAGCACGCGCCGACGATCGCGCGGCTGGCGGCCGAAGGCGCGGCGACGCTCGACGCCCGCACCGTCCGGCCGACCGCTACGTTGCCGGCGATCACTTCCATGCTCACCGGCTTGGACCCTCGCGAGCACCGCGTCACATGGAACGACTACGAACCGGATCGCGGGGTGGTCAACGCCACCACGATCTTCGACATCGCCCACGCTGCGGGCCTCCGAACCGCGCTGTTTTCCGGCAAGGTCAAGATTCGCCACGCCGCGAAGCCTGAATCGCTCGACGAGATGACGGCGCAATTTCTACCCGACGCCAGCATCGCCGTGCTGGCGCGCTTGGCCTTGATCGAAGACCCACCGAACCTGATGCTCGTGCACCTGCCCAACGTCGATCGCGCCGGTCACGAATTCGGCTGGCGCAGCGATCGCCAGCGCGAAGCACTGGTCGCCGCCGACGCGGCGATCGCGTACATCATCGAAGTGATCGAGAGCGGCGGCGTCGGGCCGACCCGCGTCATCCTGACCGCCGATCACGGCGGCGTGAATCGCAGCCACTACCGCATCCTCGCCAGCAACCGGCGCATCCCGTGGATCCTTTGGGGCGACGGCGTTGCACCCGCCGAGTTGGATACGGTCGGCGTTGCCATCACCGCGGCGGTGGCGCTGCGGAGCCTGGGGCTCGATGTGCCGGCAGCGATGGAACTTCCGGACGGCGACGGATCGGCGCGTCCCGAGCGCTAGCGGATGCCAAAATATCGATTCCTGAATGGAGGTTGCGGCTCTCCTCTCTCGTTCAGGGATGCTACTGGAAAGGAAAACAACCGATGACGAGGCCGGTTTCTTCAATCTCACGACGCGATGTCCTCCGCCGCGGCGCCGTGGCGGCGACCGTTCCTTTTGCCGCCCCTTTCTTCAACCGCGGGCGCCACACGTTGTTCGCCGGCACGCCGTTCGCCCAGGAATTCTCAGCCCGGGCGATCCGGCTGGTAGAAGAAGCGAC
>CBDUXW010000450.1:0-3154 GCA_965371275.1 uncultured bacterium
CCGAACAGCAATGCTGACATCAAGCGGGTGACGCCGAAGGCCGCGCCGAGGCCGACGACCACACCGATGGCGGCCAGCTTGAAGCCCTGCTTCAGGACGAGTGCGCTCACGTCGCGGCGCTGGGCGCCGAGCGCCATACGCACTCCGATCTCCTGACGACGCTGCGACACCACGTACGAGGTAACGCCGTACACGCCGATGGCGCCGAGTATGAGCGCGGTGCCCGAAGCCACGGCCAACATGACGAGCGTGAACGAGGTGCGCGCCATCGAGCGGTCGTAGATCTCTTCCATCGTCATGATGCCGGAAAGTGGGAGATTGGGGTTCACATCCCAGATCACGGCGCGCACCTGGTCCATCAGGCCGGGATCGGCGACGCGTTCGGTGCGAATGGCGAACCTCATGCCTCGCTGTACGCGAAGCTCCTCGCCCCAGAACTTATCGATCATGAGCGGCCAGAACACCGTTTCCACCGCCTCCTGATCGGGACCGTCATCGTAGATATCCCCGACGACGCCGATGACCTCTCGCCATGGGGATTGCCCGCCCACGGCCTCGAAGTTCGGCTGGCGCACCCGCTTGCCGATCGCGTCGGCCGGGCTGTCCCAGTACTCGCGGGCCAGGTTCTCGGAGATGATCACGGCGGGGATCATCGAATACATGTCGGCCCACGTATAGGACCGGCCCGCAACCACCGGATTGCCCATGGTTTCGAAGTAGCCCGGCGCCACGAACTTGTAACGGCGAATCGGGGGGACCTGGCCCTCCGGAATCGGAAACTCTTCGAACTCCAGCGGGTCGTTGTTGTTCGAGTTGTCCATGGTGAGCGACGACGAGCCGCTCACGGACACGACGCCTGGGATCGCTTGCAGCCCGCCGATAATCTGCTCGTGCGCCAGCAGGACACGCTCTGCCTCGTCGATCTCGGCGCTAGGAATGTAGATGCGTGCGGTCATGATCTCTTGAGGGTCTCGAAAGCCGGGCTGCACCTCATTGAGCTCCGTAAAGCTACGGATCATCAGGGCGGCGCCGACGAGGAGCACGAGCGCCAGCGCCATCTGCGCCACCGCCAGCGTATTGCGAGCACGGTGCCTGCCTTTACCGGCGCTGCCGCCTCGACCGCCTTCCTTGAGGGCGCCGACCAGATCGCGACCGTACTTGAGAACGGGGACGAGACCGAACAACAGTCCTGCGGTCAACGAGATGGACAGCGTGAAGAACAAAACGGCTGGATTGATCGCGATCTGGTCGATACGCGGCAAGCCCTGCGGCGACAAGTAGCGCAGAAAGCTCAACCCACCGTACGCGATGCCGAGTCCGGCAACACCGCCGACGGCGGCGAGCAGCACGCTCTCGAGCAGAAACTCGCGCGCCACGACGGCACGGCTGGCACCCATCGCCGTGCGCACCGCGACCTCTACCTCTCGTTCCTCAGCGCGCACCAGGAAGAGGTTGGCGATGTTGGCGCAGGCGATGAGCAGCACCATGCCTACCGTGCCGAGCAACACCCACAACACGCTGCCGATGTCGCCGACGACGTCCTGCATGAGCGGACGCAGCCGCGCATCGAAGCGTGCCTGTTCCATCATCGTCATCGTTACCGCGCCGGGGTAGCGTTCGACCGCGATGGGCAACATGCGCGAGACGTCGGCGTTGGCCTGTTCCAACGTAACGCCGGGCTTCAGCCGACCCACACCCACGTAGCTGAAATTCCCCACGAACAGCTCCGATTGATCGAAGCGGAGCGGCAGGTAGAGCTGCGGATCCCGATCGAGAAAATCCAGGTCGGGGGGCATCACGCCGATGATCTCGCGGGCCCGCCCGTCGACCAGCAGCGTGTCGCCGAGAACTCCCGGATCACCGCCGAAGCGGCTCTGCCAGTAACCATGGCTGAGGATGACGGTCTCGGGGCTGGCGGGGGTGTCGTCTTCCTCGGAAAATACTCGTCCGATCGTCGGCTGGACCCCCAGAAGCGGCAGCGTCGTGTGGGTAACCTCCATCGTCCGCACCTGCTCGGGTTGCTCCAGCCCCGTCACCGAGGCCGCCGAAGCGTTCCATACGCCGACGCTCTCGAAGGTGGTGCTGTCGGACAGGTACGTGTAGTGAAGAGCGGGCGACTGGTTCAGCCAGTCGAACCCCAATCCGGGCGCCGTATGCCAGATACCGACCAGCTCTTCCGGCTCGTCGAAGGGCAGCGGCTCCAACAGCACGCCGTTGATGACGCTGAAAACGGCGGCGTTGGCGCCGATGGCCAGCGCCAGCGTCAAGACACATGCGATGGCGAACGTCGGGGAGCGTTGCAGCTTCCGAAGGGCGTACTTCAGCTGGCGGGCGGCTTCCATGGGCAGACCTCCGGAATGACTACGGATCGGGTTATCGGGCTCGTGAGCACCGCCAGTTGGCGGTTCTCCGTTACCTACGAAGGCCACGCCGCCGAGTTTCGAATTACTGCCCGAGCACCGCGGAGTTGTCGCCGGGATCGCGATCGGGAAAGCGGCCGGCTGGGTCCAACGTGATCTTTTCGATCGCACGCTCGCCGAAGTCGAGGACGGCTTCGAACGTACGGCTGCCGTCGAACCAGACGTCCACCGGCCAGGTGACGATGGCGGTGGTGGCGTCGATCATCTCGGCGTTGGGCATCGGCTGCACCGCCGGTCCAGAAGCTGCGAACTCGACCTGCAGCACCACCGGCGAAGGCATCTGTCCGTCCTGACGAACGGTCACCGTAGTCCGGCCGCCCGATGTATCGACGTTCGCGATCGAACCGTCGACGGACTCCGTGGTCCACAGCCAGTAGTACCAAAACCAGCCGAGATCCTGCTCGAGTGCGTTGTTCATGAAGAACACGAAGTCCCACGGCGACGGGTGCTTGAACGCCCAAACCTTCGTGTACTCGCTGATGGCGCGCTGCACCGCCTCGTCGCCGACGATGCCGCCGAGCATCGACAGCATGAGCGGGGTCTTGCTGTAGGTCTGGAAGCCGTACATCGGGCCGCCGTAGTTGGCGGCCCACATCATCGGCGGCTCCGACTCGTCGCCGCTGATTCGGCCGTAGCTCTGGCCGCGGCCGTCGAGATCAGGCTCAGTGTCGCGCCAGTGGGCCCCGGACAGGATATTCATGTACTGGTTGAAGCCCTCGTCCATCCAGCCGTAC
>CBDUXW010000451.1:0-3150 GCA_965371275.1 uncultured bacterium
GTCGATGAAGAGCCCGCTCGGCTTGCCGTCATGTTCAGCAGCAACGGCGGCGGCCTGGGTGTTGTCTCCTATATGGACTACCTCGACTTCCGTGAGCGAACCAAGGCTTTCGATGGATTCGCCGCCTACAAATCGCTGTCGATGGACCTCTCCACGGAGGACAACACCGAGCGCATCGACGGCATGATCGTTACCGCGGAGTATTTCTCGGTCCTCGGCGTGGCGCCGGCGGTGGGGCGTTTCTTCTCGCCGGAGGACGACGACGAGGTCGATGCCGAAACCGTCGTCGTACTCGGCCACGACTTCTGGCAAAGTGCGTTCGCCGGTGATCGCGACGTCGTCGGCAAGACGGTCCGGCTCAACGGGCGCAGCTTCGACGTGATCGGCGTTGCGCCCAGAAATTTCCGGGGCACGGTTCTGGAGAGCCGCCCGGCACTGTTTGCACCCATGATGATGCAGCCGCATTTCATGCCGTCTTCGGGCAACTTGCTCACCCGTCGCGGCTGGGGAGGAATTCTCACCGTGGGTCGCTTCGCCGAAGGCGTTTCGCTGGAGCAGGCAAGAACCGATTTCGACGGCATCGCCGAATGGCTGCACGAGGAGTATCCGCAGTTCACTGCCGACCGAGAGTACGCGCTCGTGCCGCTCGATCAGGCGACGATCATGCCGGGAAACCGAGCCACCGTGGTGCAGATCGGCCGGTTGTTGTTGGGCGTCGTCGGCCTCGTTCTCCTGGTCGCCTGCGTCAACATCGCCAACCTGAGCCTGGCGCGCTCGTTGCGCCGCCGCCGCGAGATGGCCGTGCGGCGAGCGCTGGGCGCCGGCCGCGGTCGATTGGCGCGCCAGTTGCTCGTCGAGAGCGTCACGCTGTCGCTGATCGGCGGCTTCGTGGGAGTCGTGCTCGCGTACTCGAGCGAAAACCTGCTGCGGTCGCTGCCGCTGCCCTTCGATCTCGACTTCGGCATCGACCTTCGCATCCTCGCTTTCGCATTCGGCATTTCGGTTGTCACGGGACTGCTGTTCGGCATCGTTCCGGCGGTCAGCGCGTCACGCTTCGACCTGGCCGCCCACATGCAGGGAAGCGGGACGAACGCGGGGCGCAGCGGGCAGCAACGCTTGACCAGCGGTCTGGTGGTCGCGCAGGTGGCGCTGTCGATCGTGCTGCTGGTCGGCGCCGGATTGTTCGTGCGTACGCTCGTGAATCTCGGCTCGACCGATATCGGCTTCGACACCGACAACGTCGTCGTAGCCGGCGTTGATCCGACGCGACAGGGGTACGAGGGAGCGGAGGTCCAGAGTTTCTACACTCGCCTCATGGAGCGCGTCGAGGCCGACCCGCGTGTGGCTTCCGTCAGTCTTGTGAGCGCCTTGCCCGATGGCGGCAGCGACATCATGGGCTATCAAATCGAAGGGTTCGAGTCTCCCGATCGGTTGTCGATGAACTTCATGCTGGTCGGCGCGCGATACTTCGAAACGATGGGCATACCGATGGTCGCCGGACGCGATTTCCTCGACACCGACGACGGCCGGGGCCAGCCGATTCTCGTCCTCAATCAGTCGGCGGCCGATGGACTTCGCACGCTCACCGGCCGCGATGCGCTCGGGGCCGGTCTCAGTTTTCAAGGTCCTGAAGGGCCCTTCCTGCGGGTTGTCGGTGTTGCTGCCGACAGCAAGGCAACCAGCCTGCGTGCCGATCCGGTGCCGATGGCGTACGTGCCGTACATGCTGATTCCGGACATCGCTCGCCTGATGATGGTGGTGCGGTCGACGTCGGCGACGGCCGCCGGCGTCCCGGCCTTGGTGCGCACGGCGTTGCGAGAGACCGACCCGAATGTGCCGGCGGTAGGCGTGATGACGCTTTCCGATTATCTGGACACGACGTTGGGCAACGAACGGTTGTTTGCGGGCATGCTGGGATTTTCGGCGCTGCTGGCCTTGGTGCTCGCCAGCATCGGCCTCTATGGGGTGCTCGCGTATTCGGTCGGTCGGCGGCGCTCCGAGCTCGGTATCCGGATGGCGCTGGGCGCCCAAACCGGCGACTTGCGGCGTATGGTCGTGCGCCAGGGGATGGTCCTGGTGTTGCTCGGAGGCCTCATCGGCCTCGCCGGGGCCGCAGCCGGCAGCTCGCTGCTATCCGGCATGCTGTACGGCATCTCCGGCATCGACGCGACCACCTATGTCGGCGTGATCGCGATTCTGGTCGTTGCGGCTTTCGCGGCCAGCTATGTCCCGGCGCGCCGCGCCACTCGCGTCGATCCGATCACCGCACTACGAACTGACTGAAGGCCGGTCGAAGCCCAGCTCGATATTGCTAGCGCCGTCGTCAGTCCCAGGCGATGCCGTAGTCCTCGCCGTGGTTGGAGCTGCCGCCCCACATCGAGCCATTGATCCAGTCGAAAAAGATCGCGTTGATCGGTCCGGATGTGCGCGCTGAGGTGCGGATGTCGTAGCCCATGCCGCGCAGTGTGTTCCGCACCCACGCCGGCGTTTCATCCTGCACGAGGATGGCGCCGGGTGTTGAAGGATGCTGGCCGAACGACCCCTTCATCTGCGAGCTGTTGATGTTGGCGGCCTCGGCAGCCTGCTGCACGTTCATGTTCCACTCGACCATGTTGAGGAAGAACTGCAGCAGGTTCTGATCCTGGCCGTCGCCACCCTGCACGGCGAACGATACGAACGGCTGCCCGTCCTTGATCGCAATGCTGGGGGTGAGCGTGGCGCGCGGCCGCTTGCCGGGCTCGACGACGTTGAACGGGTTCTCGGACTCATGCACCACGAAGCTCTGCATCCGCTGGCTCATGCCGACGCCCGTCTCGCCGGCGATGACCGCCGGGATCCAGCCGCCGCTCGGCGTAATCGACACGATCCAGCCTTCTTTGTCGGCCGCTTGGACCGACGTGGTGCCGCGGAAAAAATTCTCGTCGAAGGGTGCTTCCGTTCCCCATTCGTTGACGACGTTAGCCTGCGGCGCCCTCGCCGCGTCGATCCAGATCTCCGACGTGCCATCGAAGTTGTGTGTCGACGTCGATGCGGGGGTGCCGTTGTCGGCGATGGTGCCGGCGTCTTCTCCGCCGCTCGTGCCCCAGCGTCGCAACAGCTCGCCGTACGGGTTGGTACCGCCCTGGAAGGGATAGGGATCGCCGGGCCCGA
>CBDUXW010000452.1:0-3148 GCA_965371275.1 uncultured bacterium
CTTGGCTCGTTATTTCCGCCGAGCAGGTTGAGTCTACCGAGCTGTCGTCTGCTCCGTTCTGGATTCTCGTTGCGGTTGCGGCATTGCTCGGCATCATGCTCGTGATCCCGATCGGCGGGGCCGACATGCCGGTCGTCATCTCGCTGCTCAATGCCTATTCGGGGATCGCCGCAGCCGGGCACGGTTGGGTGCTGAACAACAGCGTGCTGATCATCGCCGGGTCGTTGGTCGGCGCGGCGGGCTTCATTCTCACCGCGATCATGTCGAAGGCGATGAACCGCTCGCTGCCCAACATCATTTTCGCCGGCGTCGGGGCGGAGGTGATCACTGCCGACGAATCCGACGACGTCTACGCCACGGTCAAATCGGCATCTCCCGAGGAGATCGCCATGATGATGGACGTGGCGCGCCGGATCATCGTCGTGCCGGGTTACGGAATGGCGGTGGCGCAGGCGCAGTACGCCATTCGCGACCTGTGCAACGAGCTTCGGGACCGCGGTGTCGAGGTGGAGTTCGCCATCCACCCGGTGGCCGGACGCATGCCCGGGCATATGAACGTGCTGTTGGCGGAGGCCCACATTCCCTACGAGGTCCTCAAGGACCTCGACGAGATCAACCCGTCGTTTCAGCAGGCCGACATCGCGCTCGTCGTCGGTGCCAACGACGTGGTCAATCCGCTGGCGCGCGAGTCGGATCCGTCGATTCCGATCGCCGGCATGCCGATTCTCGATGTCGATCGCGCCCGTTCGGTGGTCGTCGTGAAGCGCAGCCTGAGCCCCGGTTTTGCCGGAATCCCGAATCCGCTGTTCGGCGCCGACACCACCTTGATGCTGTTCGCCGACGCCAAAGAAGCGGCGCAGGAGTTGCTAGCGGCCCTCAAGGAGGTGTAAAAAAAGACCACCATGAAATTCGTAGCCGATCTGCTCAACACCAAGGGTGCCGAAGTCTGGAGCGTAGAGCCGGTCACCACGGTCTATGAGGCGCTCGAGATCATGGCCGAGAAAAACGTCGGCGCCCTCCTCGTCGTCGACGACACCAAGCTGATGGGGATTTTCTCAGAGCGTGACTATGCCCGCCGTCTCGCGCTGCAGGGTAGGCGCTCGCGCGAAACGCCGGTCAGCGAGATCATGACCAAGGTCATTGCCACCGTGACGCGCGCGCACTCGGTCAAAGACTGCATGGAAGTGATGACGAACCAGAGGGTTCGGCACCTGCCGGTTCTCGAGGACGACAAGCTCATCGGCGTCGTGTCGATCGGCGACGTGGTGTTCTCGATCATGTCCGACCAGGACACGATGATTCATCAGCTAGAGAACTACATCCAAGGCAAAGTCTAGCGGGCGCGTAGAGGGCGCGTCTACGGCGTTGCGCTCACTCGCGCTCCTTCGAAGTACGCCTAGGGTACTACTCAGTCGCGCTCGCTTCGCGCGCCTTGTAGCCGCACCCTCTACACGCCCGCTAGTTGCCGCGGAGCGCTGTTGCTACGGGCATGCGGGCGGCGTGGATGGCGGGGAAGAGGCCGCCGATCAGGCCGATGACGGCGGCGTAGATGGCGCCCTGCACCAGCAGTTCGGGAGTTACCGCGAAGGCGAACGCCACCTGGCTGAAGTTGCCCCAGTTGAGCGTCGCGGCGCGGAAGCCGTCGAAGGCGAACCAGGCCACGGTGCCGCCGATCAGGCCGCCGGCGACTGCCAGCACCAGCGATTCGACCATGACCGAGATCACCACCGGCGTATTGCGGAAGCCCAGTGCCCGCAGCGTGGCGATTTCGCGGGTGCGCGCCGACACCGCCGAGTACATCGTGTTGAGGGCGCCGAACACGGCGCCGACCGCCATCAGGCTGGCTACGAAGTAGCCGATACCGGTGACGATCGCGCTGAGCATGACCGATTGCTCGGCGTAGTAATCAGACGATCGACTGACGGTGACGTTGACGCGAGGATCGGCGGTCAGCGCGTCCTTGAACTCTGTGAAGGAGGCGGGCGAATCGAGGCGCGCGAATACCGATCCGTATGAGTCGCCCCGACGGTACGACGCCTGTAACAGGCGGGCGTCGGTCCAGATTTCCGAGTCGACAACGCCGCCGCCGGTGCTGAAGATGCCGACGACGTTCCACATCTCACCGCCCACGGGGATCCGACCGCCGACCTCGAGGCCGGCGAACTCGAGGGCCGCGCCTTCACCGGCGATGATCTCGTTGCGGCCCCACTCGAACATGCGCCCGGCGACGATCTCCAGGTCGTGGTGCACGTCGAACGCCACCTCCTCCACGCCGCGCAGCGGAACGTTGGCTCCCGTGCCGGTCGAGCGCTTCGGTACGTCGATGATCACGTACAACTCAGACGACGACAGCGGGCGACCGCCGCGGCGCGCCACGCCGATGGTGTCGGCAACGATCTGCGCTTCGTCGCCGCTGAGGATGCTCATCATCTCGCTGGTGGCGCCCGCGCGCACGACGATGGCGAGGTCGGGGCTGCCCGCCGTTTGCAGGGTCTTCTCGAAGCCTTCGGCGATCGACAGCACGCCGACCAGTACGGCGACGACGCCGGCGATGCCGAACAGCGCGGCCAGCGAGGCGCCGATGCGTTGCGGCATGGTGCGCAGGCCGAAGGCCGTAACCGTGAGGATCTGCGAGAACCAGTTCATGTCGCGCTTCTCACTTGCGCCGCAGTGCTTCGGAAACCTGCAACCGCCCGGCCTGAACGGCGGGGAACAGGCCGGTCGCCAGTCCCAGGACGACGGCGATGAACATTCCCCGGATGAGCTCGCTGGGTGCGAAGAAGAACACCTGCAGGGCGCCGCCCGTGGGATCACCGCGTGAAATCAGGTACCAGGAAAGCGCTAACCCGACGGCACCGGCGCCGACGGCGAGGACACAAGATTCGGCGAGCACCAGGCCGATCAACTGGCGGTGCGTGAAGCCGATGGCCTTGAGCACGCCGATTTCCTGCACCCGCTCGCGCACCGCCTGCGCCATGGTGTTGCCGGCGACCAGAAGAATGGTGAAAAAGACGGCGCTGATGATGGCCACCATGATGGCGCCGATGTTGCCCACCTGTTTTGCGAATGCCTGCAGGAACGCGCCTTCCGTCTCCGCCGCCGTCTCGGCCGGCGAGTTGGCGAACTCCTCGTCGATGGCCGCGGCTAC
>CBDUXW010000453.1:0-3147 GCA_965371275.1 uncultured bacterium
ACCTGCCGTCGCGCAACTACTTGGACATGGCCACCTTCGAGTTGTGGGCGATCCTCGGACCACAGTACGGGCCGTGGATGGCGGTACGCGGGCCGACCGACGCCGAGCGCAACCGGCCACCGACACGCGTAACCACGACGGCGCCACCGGCCGGCGTCGATCTGGAACTACCGCCGGCGAGCGGGGCGGCGGGTGTCGCGGTCGTCAACGGAACCAACACCGTGGTGTTCTTGCGCCCACAGCGGCCGCGTACTCGCTAACCTGCCGGCTTTTCCTTCAGCTCCAGCAGCACGCCTCCCAGCGCTTCCGGGTGCAAGAAAGCGATTCGTGCGCCTTCGGCGCCGGCTCGCGGTTCCTCGTCGACCAGACGGACGCCGCCCGCTCGAAGCTCGGCGAGCGCCGCATCGATGTCGTCGACGAGCATGCACACATGATGCAGCCCCTCCCCGCGACGTTCCAGAAAGCGCGCCACGCTGCCCTCTTCGTCACGCGGCGCGATCAACTCGACCCGAGCGCTGCCGGGCAGCTCCAGGAACGCCACCTCGACCCCTTGGGCGGCGACCACCTCACGGCCGATCAGCTCGGCCCCCATGAGCTGCTGATAGCGTGCCGCCGCCGCATCGAGGTCGCGGACGGCGATCCCGACATGATCGATCACGCCCGCGGGAATGAGGCTCATCGCCCGAACACCTCGTCAACGATCTGCTGCGCCGCGCTGTGGGGATCAACGTCGCCGCGGGCGATCGCGTCGACAACCTTCCCCTCCGCCTCGGCGTTGAATCCGTTGTTGCGGAGCTCCACCAAGAGCCGCTCGCGCAGCAGCGTACGCAGCCGCATGGCCGCCAGACTACGGCGCTTCTCCCCGGCTTGGTCGCTGGACGCGTACCATTCCTCGTGCGCCGCTATGGCGGCGCGCAGCTCGTCGACCCCGTTGCCCTCGGCAGCGACCGTGCGCACGATCGGCGGCGACCAACCGGCGTCGTCGGCGCGCGTAACCCAGGCATGAAGCTGTGCTTCAGCGCGGTCGGTGCCGGGCAGGTCGGCCTTGTTCAGCACGAAAATATCGGCAACCTCCATGAGTCACGCCTTGATCGCCTGTATTTCGTCACCGCCTACGGGCGTGAGGACGACGCAGGTCGTATCGGCGACGGCAGCCACGTCGACTTCGTCCTGGCCGACGCCGACAGTCTCGATCAGCAGCCGGTCGAACCCGGCAACGGCCAGCAACGTGAGGGTGTCGTACACCGCGGCAGCCAAGCCTCCCATGGCCCCCCGCGTCGCCATGCTACGCACGTACACACCATCGTCTTCGCTATGACCCTGCATGCGAACCCGGTCACCGAGCAGTGCGCCGCCGGTGAACGGGCTCGTCGGATCGATGGCCAGGACCGCGATGCTCATGTCCTCCCCACGGAACACCGACGTGAGGTTGTTGATCAACGTGCTCTTGCCGGCGCCGCTGGGCCCGGTGATGCCGATGATCGGCGCGCTCGCCGAGTGTGCATAGGCGGCGCGGACTACTTCGGCTGCTTCGCCGCTGCCGTTCTCGACCAGTGTTATCGCTCGCGCCAAGGCGCGGCGATTGCCGCTCGCCAGACTCTCGACGAGCTCGGTGGCGCTCATTGTTCGGTGCGTTCCGCTCACCATGTCAGCCGTGCAGGAGCTCCCGGGCTATGACCAAGCGCTGGATCTCCGAGGTCCCTTCGCCGATCGTGCACAGCTTCGCGTCGCGATAGAACTTCTCGACCGGGTAGTCCTTGACGTATCCGTAGCCGCCGAACACCTGAACCGCCTGGTCGGTAGCGCGAACGGCCATCTCGCTGGCGTACAGCTTGGCCATCGACGCGGCTTTCTTGAACGGCTGCCCCTGCTCCTTCAGCGTCGCCGCGCGCCAAACCAAGCAACGAGCCGCTCGGATCTCGCTCGCCATGGCGACGATCTTCCACTGGATAGCGCGAAAGGTGCCGATGGGGCGGTTGAACTGGTGACGCTCGTGAACGTACCCCATGCACGCGTCGAGGGCGCCTTGGGCGATACCCACCGCCAGGGAACCGATGCCGATTCGGCCGGCGTCGAGCACCCGCAGCGCGTCGATGAACCCACCATCTTTTTCGCCCAGCAAGCTCTCTTCGGGCACCGCGACGTCTTCGAGGATCAACTCCACCGTGTCGCTGGCCCGCATTCCGAGCTTGTCCTCTTTATGCCCCACACGGAAGCCCGGTGTATCCGCTTCTACGGCGAAGGCCGTGATGCCGCGGCTGCCCTCGCCCGGGCTGGTGACCGCATGCACGACGGCGAGTGCCGCCCGCGCGCCGTTGGTGTTGAACGTCTTAGATCCGTTGATCACCCACCGGTTGCGCCCCGCGTCCCACTCCGCTGTAGCCCGGGTGCCGGCGGCGTCCGACCCCGCCTGCGGCTCGGTAAGAGCCCAGGCACCGATCCATTCGCCGCTGGCAAGGCGTGGCAGGTAGCGCTGCTTCTGCTCGTCGTTGGCGGCGATCTGTACATGCGCTGCGCACAATGAGTTGTGAGCCGCGACGCTCAGCGCGATGGCAGGATCGACGCGCGCCAACTCCTCGATCATCGTGATGTATTCGCCGGTTCCCAGCCCGGCACCGCCGTACTCCTCGGGAATCATGACGCCCAAGAAGCCGAGCTCGGCGAGCTGCGCCATCACTTCGGGCGGGAAAGCCTGCGCCTCGTCCCACTCCCGGACGTACGGGCCGATGACGTCGGCGGCAAAATCGCGCACCGTCTCGGCTACGAGGCGTTGTTCGTCGGTTCTCGTGAAATCCACAGATCCACCTCCTCCACGCTATTATAGGCGGCCGGGTATGAACCCGTGGTCAGTGGCGATCGCATCTGGAGGGCAGCGGTTCCGTCGGCCCCGACGATCGCCTCCACCCACGCCGAAACGGGAGCAGCGAAATCTCCACCGCACGACTTGCCGAACTGCATGCGCACACGACCTTCTCGGACGGCAGTCTCACGCCTGAGGAGCTCGTCGCTCGGGCCGTCGCCCTGCCACTTGCCGCTCTGGCGGTTACCGACCACGACATCATCTCGGGCGTCGCGCCGGCACGCCGCGCCGCCGCGGCGCACGACCTCGAGATCGTCGCGGGCGTCGAGTTCTCGGCCAATGTGGAC
>CBDUXW010000454.1:0-3143 GCA_965371275.1 uncultured bacterium
AACTCGACCTGGTGGAAGTGGCGCCAAACGCTGATCCTCCCGTCTGTCGAATGATGGACTATGGCAAGTACGCCTACCGCGTCGCCAAGGAGCAGAAGCAACGGCCACACAACACCCAGCTCAAGGAAGTGAAGTTCCGGCCGAAGATCGACCAACACGACTACGATTTCAAGATGAAGCACATCAGGCGCTTCCTCGAGCAGGGTCATATGGTCAAAGCGACGATCATGTTTCGCGGCCGTGAAGTCGTTCATCCGGAGTACGGACGGAAAATCCTGGAGCGCGTTGTCGGCGAATTGGGCGACGACGTACGCGTCGACAAAGCAGCGCGCATGGAAGGGCGTCTGATGACGATGATCATCACGCCCAAGCGCGACTGACGCGTCGTCGCCGCATCGAAACGCACGAAGGCACGCAAAGGAACGAAAAATGCCGAAAATGAAAACGCATCGCGGCGCCGCCAAGCGCTTCAAGCGCACCGGAACCGGCAAGTTCCGCCGCGGCCACGCCTATGCAAGCCATCTACTTGGACATAAGTCGCAGAAGCGCAAACGCAAGTTGCGCAAGCAGGTGATCGTTTCGGACGGCGACCAGCGGCGCCTCAGCCGTCTGCTGCCGGACGTCTGAGATTTCGAAGGATAACGGAGGTACGAAATGGCCCGCGTGAAGCGCGGCAACGTCCACACCCATCGACGTCGCCGCATCCTCAAAAAAGCCAAGGGCTACTATGGAGCCAAAAGCCGGCTCTATAGTGAAGCGCGCGAAGCGGTCGATCGCGCCATGCAGTTCGCCTACCAGGGCCGCAAGCGCAAGAAGCGTGACTTTCGCCGCCTGTGGATCACCCGTATCAACGCCGCGTCGCGCGAGCATGGCCTGTCCTACAGCAAGTTCATGGCCGGGCTGAAAGTCGCCGGTGTTGGGCTGGATCGCAAGATCCTCGCCGAGATCGCCGTCGAAGACCCGGAGACCTTCGCGCAGCTCACCGCAGCGGCCAAGGAATCCCTGGCCGCCTGATCCGTCCGGAAGGCAACGACGTGGACGACGATCAAGGGCAAGAGGAACCCCGAGGCGCGCCTGCTACCGACCCCGTTGCTGAGATCGACGCATTGCTGCGCGATTTCGAGGGCGAAGCGACAGCGGTGTCCGACGCCGCTGCCCTCGAAGAGGTTCGGGCGCGCTATGTAGGACGTAAGCGCGGCCGCCTGACCGCCGTGTTCGACGGCCTGCGCGACGTCGCCCCGGAGTTGCGCGGCACGGTGGGCCGCGCCGCCAACGAAGCCCGACAACACGTCGATGCGCGACTCGTATCGCTGGGCGAAGGTTTGGCCACCGACGCAACAAAAGCGGCGGCGCCACCTGCCGACGTCACCCTGCCGGGCAGACCGGTGGACAGGGGCTCACTGCACCCGATCACCCAGACATTGGCGGAAATCGAGAGCGTGTTCTCGCGCATGGGCTATCAGATCGTCCAAGGCCCCGAAGTCGAGCACGATTGGTACAACTTCGAAGCGCTCAACATGCCGCGCGACCATCCCGCACGCGACATTCAAGACACGCTCTATCTGAACGACGACTGGCTGCTGCGCACCCATACGTCACCCGTGCAGATCCGCACGATGGAGCGACAGGAGCCGCCGCTCGCCATCGTCGTTCCCGGACGCGTGTATCGGCGAGATACGCCCGATGCGACACACACGCCGTCGTTCGTGCAGTGCGAAGGTCTCGTAGTCGATCGTCACATCACCATGGCCGACCTCAAGGGAACGCTCGACCACTTCGCCAAGGCACTGTTCGGCTCGCAAACCCGCACCCGCCTGCGCCCGGGCTATTTCCCGTTTACCGAACCCTCCGCCGAGCTCGACGCCAACGCCGGATCCGGTTGGATCGAGATGCTCGGTTGCGGCATGGTCCACCCGGCCGTCTTCGAGGCGGTCGGCTACGACCCACAGGTCTGGCAGGGCTTTGCCTTCGGCATGGGTATCGACCGCATCGCCGCGCTGCGGCACGGCATCGGCGACATCCGAGTCTTCTACGAAAACGACGTTCGGTTCTTGCGCCAGTTCGCCGCTTAGCGACACCATCCGATGCTCTTCTCAACCAAGTGGCTCGAGCGATACGTCGATCTTCCCGATTCGACCGAGGAGTTGGCGGAGCTGCTGACCCGCCTCGGCCTCGTCGTCGAAGGAGAACGAGAGACGCGCGGCGGCAGCGTGTTCGATCTCGACATTCCGTCGAATCGCGTCGACGCGATGAATCATTTCGGCGTCGCGCGCGAGGTGGCTGCCGGGCTACGCGGCGAGCTTCGAGTCCCGGAGGCCGCGGTCGACGAGTCCTCGACCGCGGCGGACACGATCGCCGGCGTCACGATTGACGATCTTCAGGGTTGCCCGCGCTACGCGGCCCGCGTTATCCGCGGCGCCCAGGTGGCGCCCTCCCCCGCCTGGATGGTCGAGCTCTTGGAGGCGATCGGCCTGCGGCCGCTCAACAATGTCGCCGACATCACCAACTTCGTCTTGTGGGAGCTGGGCCATCCGTTGCACGCGTTCGACCTCGACCTACTGGCGGAGAGCCGGATCGTGGTACGTCGCGCGGTCGCCGGCGAGACACTGACAACGCTCGACGCCATCGACCGGGAGCTCAGCCCTACCGACCTGGTTATCGCCGACGCCGAGAAGCCCGTGGCCCTCGCCGGCGTCATGGGCGGTGCCGACTCGTCGATCAGCGAGTCCTCCACGAACATCCTTCTCGAGGGTGCCTGGTTCGATCCCGCTGCCGTGCGCGGAACCGCGCAGCGCCTGAATCTGCATACCGACGCCAGCCACCGATTCCAGCGCTCGCCGGCCTACGACGGCATGATCGCCGCCCTCGACCGTGCCGCGGCGCTGGTCATCGAGTTGGCGGGCGGCGAGCTGGCAAGCGGCATCATCGACGTCATCGGCACCCTGCCCGAGCCGCGCTCGACCGCACTGCGCCTCGAACGGATCGCCGGCTTGCTGGGCATCGAAGTCGCGGGCGAAGAGGTCAGTGAGATCCTCGAACGCCTCGGCTTCGCCGTCGAAGAGACGCGTGAGGGGTTCACCGTCGCGATTCCGAGCTCGCGGCCGGACGTGGTGCGCGAAGAGGATCTCATCGAAGAAGTTGCC
>CBDUXW010000455.1:0-3134 GCA_965371275.1 uncultured bacterium
CTTGCCCAGCACGTAGGCGCCTTGGCCGATCCAGGTGCCCTGCGTTGCATCGACAGACATTGCCAGCGCGGTCCCGATGGACGACGCCAGGACCACGAGCAGTAGGGCGACCAGCGATGCGGCGCGTGACACCCGTGGATTGGCGAGTGGCGAATGCGTCATGCGTCCGTGTGCCGACAAGTCAACGTGGATATGTCGTCCATGAAGTGTTGCAAGAGAATTTCGCCGGACTGGTTACACGGTGCCACGCCACGGATTAGGGCGCCGCGGTACGATACCCGGCCATGGAGCACGACTACGACGTCATCGTAATCGGGGTCGGCGGCATGGGTGCCGCCACGGTGTACTCGCTTGCCCGGCGCGGCGCGCGCGTGTGCGGCATCGAGCGCCACGGCGTCGCCCACGACCTGGGGAGCTCGCACGGGCACACTCGTATCATCCGCAAGGCGTACTTCGAGCACCCCGATTATGTTCCGCTGCTGCACCGAGGCTACGAGCTCTGGGGAGAGCTCGAGGCCGCCACGGGCGCCCGGCTTGTCGATAGGTGCGGCTTCTTGACCTGCGGCCTGCCGGACTCCGAGGCGATCCGCGGTCTCGAGGCGAGTTACGCTACCCACGACGTGCCGCACGAGCGTCTCGACCACGCCGCAGTCGAGAAGCGCTTTCCCCAATTTGTCATCGATCCGAGCGCGGTCGGCTTTCTCGACCCACTCGGCGGTTACCTGCGGGTCGAGGAATGCCTCACAGCGCACGTTGAGCAGGCGCGAGCCGCCGGTGCTGAATTGTTCTTCGAGGAGCCGGTGGTGTCGTGGGATGCGGTCGACGGAGGTGTCACCGTTACGACTGCGGTGCGAGAGGTGACGGCCGGTAGCCTGGTGCTCACAACCGGGGCGTGGGCGGCACCGGAGCTCACGAGGCTCGGCATTCCGACCGAAGTGTGGCGCAAGGTCCTCTTTTGGTACGACACGGGCGGCGCCGAGCAGTATCGGTCGGATCGATTCCCGACGTTCTACGTGGAAACTGAATTCGGCCATTTCTACGGCTTCCCATCGGTCGACGGCACCGGTCTGAAGGTCGCCGAGCACTTCGCCGAAACCCCGATCGACGATCCCGACAGCATCGACCGGAGCCTGCTGCCGGGCGACGAGCCTCCCGTTCGCCGCTTCGTCACCCAAACTTTTCCCGACATCACGGGCGAGCGCACGGCGTACGCCGTCTGCATGTACACGATGACGCCGGACCAGCATTTCGTGATCGATCGCCACCCGCTGCACCCACAGGTCGTCATCGGCGCCGGCTTTTCCGGCCACGGGTACAAGTTTGCATCGGTGGTCGGGGAGGTGTTGGGAGATCTGGCGCTCGAGGGCGATACCGTCCAGCCGGTCGGCTTTCTCGGCTTTGGTCGTTTCCCTGATCGAGCCCATTGAGCGGCGCGCGCGAGACATGGGCCAGCCGCTTAGGCTTTCTCATGGCGACCGCCGGATTCGCCATCGGTCTCGGCAACATCTGGCGCTTCCCATACTTGACCGGAATGAACGGCGGCGGCGCCTTCCTCCTGGTGTACGTGACCTTCGCGGTACTGATCGGCATTCCGCTCATGACCGCCGAGATGAGCCTGGGGCGCAAGGCGCAGCTCACCCCGATCGCGGGAATGAGGCGTCTTACCGGTGCGAAGTGGAGCCCCTGGAACGCGTTCGGCTGGCTCGGTTGTGCTACCGCGCTGCTGATCCAGGCGTACTACGTGATGGTCATCGGCTGGATACTGGGCTACTTCGTGATGATCGTGTCGGGCGACCTGGTAAACGCCTCGGCCGATTCGCTGGCTGCCACGTACGCGTCGTTCGTCGCCACTCCCGGGCCGGTTCTCGTGTACACCTACGTGGTGATCGTGTTCCTGGGGCTGATGGTGAGCCGTGGCCTGCGCAACGGTGTGGAGCGCTTGGCGAAGGTGGCGATGCCCGTGTTCGTCGTGCTGCTGCTCATACTGGCGCTGCGCTCGTTGACGTTGCCGGGAGCCGCCGAGGGTCTGAGTTGGTATCTGACACCCGATTTTTCCGCCATCAGCGGCCGAGCGGTGCTGGATGCTTTGGGACAGGCGTTCTATTCGATCGGTATCGGCATGGCGGCCGCCTTCGGTTTCGGTAGCTACATGAGCCGCGAATCGACCGACGTTCCGGGAAGCGTCGCGATCGTCGTGCTGGCCGACACGGTGGTGGCGTTCGTCGCCGGTCTGGTGATCTTCCCGGCGCTGTTTTCGTTTGGTCTGGAGCCCAACGAGGGTGCGGGACTGTTGTTTCTGACCATGACCAATCTGTTCGCCCGGATGCCGGCCGGCCAACTGTTCGGCGCGGCGTTCTTCTTCTTGATGATTTTGGCGGCAATCACCTCGGCCGGCGCGATGCAGGAAGTGCTCACCGGTACCCTCACCGACCTCATGCCGATGCGACGGCGCACGGCGACCTGGGGGTTCGCGGCGGTGCTCGCCGCGCTGTCGACGCCCATCGTGTTGTCTCAGGGTCCGTGGTCGGGATTCCAACTTTTCGGCATGGACCTGTTCACCCTGATCGATACCATCACGGGACGCTTCATGCTGGCGGCCGGCGGCCTCGTGCTATCGCTCTACGTCGTGTTCGTGTGGGGTTTCGACCGGTTTCAAGCGGACACCAACACCGGCGCCGGCGCCGTGCAAGTAACCGCGGCGTGGAAACCGTTGCTGATCTTCATCATTCCCGTGGCGGTAGCCGTGGTCTTGCTGCTGGGTATTGGCGTAATCTGAGGCCATGCTCACGTTCCTGCTCTGGATCCTGCTGCTGATCTTGTGCTGGCCGCTGGCGCTGTTCGCCCTGGTCGCGTACCCGTTCGTGTGGTTATTGCTGCTGCCGTTCCGGTTGTTGGGTGTCGCGGTCGACTCCGTATTCGAGCTCTTGCGCGCCATCTTGTTGCTGCCGGCACGGGTGATGCGCGGGCCGGCGGCCTTGCGATAGTTGGCTGCGCCAAACCGTCGGTTGTGAGCGCGGCCGGTTACGGCCCGCCGGCGCCGGACTCGCGCGCCGAGACCTCGCGGATCTTGAGCGCCAGGCCGATCAGCACCAAGAGAATAACGACCAGCGCGACGGCCAGGCCCTGACACCGGA
>CBDUXW010000456.1:0-3125 GCA_965371275.1 uncultured bacterium
CACCCGTGTCCTGTGCCTCGGCTTCTTCGTCCTCGGCGTCATCGTCGCCGTCCGACTCCGGCGTGAAGTCGAGCGAATCAAACGGCCGCCGGAACACAGTCGAACCGAGGGCCCAATAAATGGTCTCGCCATCGTCGGCCCAACCGAAGTAGTCGGCGCCGATGTCGGTGATGCGCTTCACGGGAACCGAGGGGCCGCGCACGCTGACGCTCGGCGCCTCGCCGGCGGCCGGCGGCACGGCGACCACCCACAGCTGGTTGTTGACCTTGGCCAGCACCCACTTGCCGTCGGGACGCATCAGGACGGTCTCGGCCGCCGGTTGTTGCGGGGCGCCGGCGCGGCCCGGTCCGGTAACCTTCAGGTGCGTGCGCCTGTCGGTGCCGTCGTAGCGCAGGGAAATCAGACCGTCATTCGAATACACGAAGATACGATCCGGATCGGCGGTGAAGTGCGGCGCGCCGACACCACGCCCCGGAACCACGAGCCGTGGATCGCCGCCGTCGGCCGGCAGCCAGATCAGATCGAGCGAGATCCGCAGGCCGCCGAACTCGCTGAACGTCTGGTGGCGCATGTACTCGTTGCCCCGCAAGCCGACGATGCGCTCGCCATCGGGTGAGAACACGATATCGGTGTAGAACGCCGGGTAGGTGGTGAGTTTCTGCGGCTCACCGGTGCCGTCAGCACGCGTCTTCCAGATGTCGCCACCGTCGGTCATCGACCACGTAACGTAGGCAATCCATTCGCCATCCGGCGACCACGTGGGCTTGAACTCCCAGGCGTCGCCGTCGGTCAGGCGATTAGGGCGTGGCCCTGGTTGTTGCGTGCCGTTCACCGATTCCGCAACGCTGGGCCCCGACGGCGCCGCGACGTCACGTCGCGGGCCGTCTTCGGTGAGTATGCCGTCACCCAAATCCATTGTGTAGATCTTGGTCAGCACGGAGAAGGCGAGCTGCGTGCCGTCGGGCGATGGCACCGGGCTCTGCACCAGCCGCGCCTGAACCGGCCCCTGCGGAACGTTGTACGGATAGTCCAGCTCCGGCCCCACCTCGAGCTCGACGTCGACGGTGAACGGCACCTTTGTCGTGACGCCGGTATCGACGTTGACGCGGTGGATGCCGCCGTCGAAGGTCACCACGATCTCTTCACCGTCGGGGGTGAACGCGTAACCGGGGAACGTGTCACGACTGGGGCTGCCGCCGCTCTCGATCTCGTCACGGGTTACGGGCCATGTGACCCAACGATCGGTGCCGGTGTCGAGGTCGCGAATCCGCAATCCAGTCTTCGTTTCGTGGCGCGTTCCGTACACGAGGCGACGGCCGTCCGGCGACAGTACCGGGCGGATCGCCGCACCTTCGGCCTGGGTCAACACGTCGACCTCGCCGCCGCGCATGTCCATACGGCCGATCTGCCAACGCGCGATGCCCCCGCCGCCGCGGCCTCCACCGGCCGCCTGCGCAAAGTAGAGAAACTTGCCGTCGGGCGACATCTGCACGCCAAGGCGGGTCGGCGTACCGCCGCCGCCACCCGGCGGACCGCCGCGCGTCGCAACGCCGCGGTCGCCGCCACCCACCGTAATGCCGGAGCCGCCGTTGATGTGGTACATGCGCACTTGCGCGCCGCGGCCGCCTGTCTGCGTGACCAGCACGTACTGGCTGTCGGGTGTCCACGACGGCGAGATCACCGTATTCTGACGCCCCGACGACAGCTTGCGCGGCTCGGTGCCGTCGCGCTTGGCGATCCACAGGTTGCCGTTGCCGTCGCGATCCGAGACGAAGGCGATCCATTCGCCGTCGGGCGAAATCTTCGGCTGGGTATCGTACGCCATGCCCGAGGTCAGGCGGGTGGCCTCACCGCCCGCCATCGGCAGCTCGTAGATATCGCCAAGCAACTCGAAAACGATCGACTCACCGTCGGGATCGACGTCGAGCGACATCCACGTACCCTCGTCGGTCGTGAAGCTGAGGGTGCGCGCCGCCTCCAGCGGCAGGTCGCCGCCCCGGCCACCGCCTCTGCCCCGTCCCTGCGGGGCAGCCGCGGGGGCTACGAGCACGGTGAGGCAACCCGCGAGAATCAGCAAACGGCTCGAATATCTCAGCGACATGGCAGGGCTCCTTCTCGATGACCGATATTGAGCACTATCTCCGGCGCGGTGCTGCACTGCAACCGTCGTATACTCGCCCACCGAGATGCGAATGACACGACCAGAGCCAAGGGGCGCCACTGCGCTGTTGCTGTTGCTGATGCTCCTCGCGCACGGGGCCGCCCCGGCCCAGACTCGTGTCGAGTTTCACATGCTGCCGCCGGTGTCGACGGGCCCCATGGATCCGACGTGGAGCCCCGACGGCCGCTGGATCGCCTTCGCTATGCGCGGCGACATCTGGAAGGTCCCGGCCGGGGGCGGCGAAGCCACCGCCCTGACCGAGGGGCCCGCTTATCACTTCGAGCCGAGCTGGAGCCCCGACGGGTCGCGCATCGCGCTGGTGTATGAGATCGAAGGCGACCTCGAGATCGGCGTCGTCGCTGCTGACGGCGGGCCGGTGCACCGGCTGACGAGCAGCCCGGGATACGACCTCCAGCCACCGTGGAACGCCGACGGCAGCTCCGTATATTTCGCCAGCCGCCGGACGGGCAACTTCGACATCTACAGGATCGGTGTCGGCCGCGAGCTGCGGCTCGATGCTCCCCCGTCGCCGTGGATCTCGGGACCGGGGAACCAGTTTCAGCCGGCCGTCTCGCCGGACGGGACCCAGTTGGCGTTCATTTCGGGCGTCGCCGGTCGCGGCGGCAGCGGCGGCATCTGGGTGGTATCGCAGGGTCCTGAAGAATCTCCCGCGACAGGCGACGACAACCCGCGCCTCGTCGCCCCCAGCGAGCCGCGGCTCGTGCACTACGAGGAAACCAGTTACCGGGCGGCACCTGCCTGGTCGCCCGACGGCGCCTCTCTCTTCTACAGCTCCGACGCGGCGGGCTCCAATGACCTGGCGGTGGTTCCCGCCGACGGCGGCAACCGGGCGCGTCTCACCGAGGACCCGCAAGACGAGTTTTCGGTAGCGGTGAGTCCCGACGGCCGAACAATCGTCTTCGTGTCGAACCACGAAGGCCCGACCCGGCTCTACACGATGGCC
>CBDUXW010000457.1:0-3118 GCA_965371275.1 uncultured bacterium
ATAGTGACGCGATGAATAAGTCGACAGATCCACGCGGCTTTCTGCCGTTGACCAACCTCGCCTTTCACGTGTTGCTCGCCCTCGGCGACGGCCCAACTCACGGCTACGCGATCGGCAAAGAGGTGGAGCGGCACTCCGAAGGCATGCTGAGCCCGGCGACGGGATCGCTGTACCAGGTGCTCAAGCGGCTCAACCAAGACGGCCTGGTGGAGAACGCGCCGTCGAAAGACGGCGATGCTCGGCGGCAGAACTACCGGCTCACCGACCTCGGCCGCGCGGTGGCCGAGGCCGAGGCGCGCCGCTTGGGCCAGCTTGTCGGCGTGGCGCGACGCAAGCGCCTGTTCTCCGGTCGATGAGGGGAGCCCGGGTATGAGTCCCCACCGGCTGACACGCCTCTACGCCGTGCTCCTCCGTCTCTACCCCGCGGAGCACCGGGCCGCCTGGGGCGCCGGAATGAAGGCCACGTTCGACAAGCGCGCAGGGGAAATTGCCGGCGCCGGGCGGGGGAAACGCCTGCGGTTCGTCGTCAAGGAGTTCGGCAACATCCTGGCGACGGCGCTCAAGGAACGCTCGGCTCTTGTACGACCTTCCCCCTCGCCCTCCCTGTGGAGAAATATCGTGAGCAATCTTCTGTTCGACCTGCGCGGCGCGGCTCGCGGCTGGCGTCGTGAGCCCGTCACCACGGCGGTCATCGTTCTCACCCTGGCGCTCGGCATCGGCGCCACCACGGCGATCTTCACCATCGTCGACGGCGTGCTGCTGCGCCCCCTTCCCTTTCCTGCGGCCGACCGGCTGGTACGGGTGTACGAGACGCTCCCCAACGGCGACAACTGGACACTGTCGATGCCCGACTTCGTCGACTTCCGCGAGCAGGCAGCGACGCTCGACGCTGTGGCGGTGTACCAAAGGGCGGCGCTGACGCTGACCGGAGATGGCAGCCCCGAGCACATCAACGGCATGCGTGTGACAGCCGGATTCTTCGACATGCTCGGCACACCGGTGCCGCACGGACGCCCGTTCACCCGCGCCGACGAAGCTGAGGATGCGCCGCTTACGGTGATGCTCGGACACGAGCTCTGGCAGGCGCGCTTCGATGGGAACCCCGCCGTTCTCGGGAAGACCCTGCGCCTCGACGGGCGCGACCGTACCATTATCGCCATCGCCCCGGCGGGTATCGACTTCGGCAACGACGAGCCGCGGGTGTGGCTGCCGTGGCCGATCACCGAAGGCGGCATGCGCAACCGCGGCGGGCACATGTACCCGGTCATGGGACGGCTTGCGGAAGGCGCTTCGCTGCAGTCGGCGCGCCAAGAGATCGCCGCCATCGCCAACCGCATTGCCACCGAGAATCCCGACAGTCACGAGGCCGAGACCAGCGCCACGCTGCGACCGCTGCACGAGGAGATCATCGGCGATGTCGACCGCCCACTGTTCGTGCTGCTCGGCGCCGTCGGAATCTTGCTGCTGATCGCCTGCGCCAACGTGGCCAGTATCATGCTGGCGCGGGCCGACGCGCGTGGGCGGGAGATGGCGCTGCGCGCCGCACTGGGAGCGAGCTCCGGTCGGCTCATTCGCGAGCTGCTCACCGAGTCGCTGGCCCTGGCCTTGATCGGCGGTGCCGCCGGCATCGCCCTGGCTCACTTCGGCGTCGCCGCCATCGTCGACACTCTGGCCTCGACCCTGCCACGAACTGCCGACGTGCACACCGACTGGCGCATCCTCGCATTGGCTCTCTTCGTTACGTGCGCCACCGGTGTCGGCGTCGGGCTGATCCCGGCGCTGCGCGCCGTGCGCGCCGATCTGCATGCACCCATCAAATCAGCCTCTCCGGCGCAGGCCGGCAGCAGGGCGAGGTTCGGTTTGCATCGTGCCTTGGTGGTGGCCGAAATGTCGCTTGCCGTCATGCTGGTGCTGGGGGCCGGACTCCTGGTGCAAAGCCTAGTCAAGCTGCAGGGCGTCGAAACCGGTTTCGAGGCTACCGGCGCGCTGACCTTCCGTATCGGCCTGCCGACGAGCCGCTACGAGACGACGGAATCGTGGGCCGACTTCGCTACCCGGCTGCGCAGCGAGCTGGCGCAGCTGCCCGGTATCGAAGCGGTCGGCGGCATCGGCCTGTTGCCGTTCTTCGCCTCGCAAACAACCGAGCTGCAGATCGTCGCCGACCCGGATTCGTTGCTCGAGCGCGTGCAGTTTCGCTATACAACCCCGGGTTTCCTCGAATCCATCGGTACGCGCGTGCTGCGCGGGCGCAGCTTCGACGACGGTGACGTTGCCGGCGCAACGCCGGTGATCATTCTCAACGAGACGGCGGCGCGCCGGCTCTTCGGCGATGAGGACCCCATGGGCCAACGCGTCACCACCGGATGGGGACACCACCCGGACGAGCTCGAAGTCGTCGGTGTGGTCGAGGACGTCAGGCTCACCAGCCTGGCGGGGGTACCGCCGCCGGCGATGTATTGGCCGTACGGCCAGTACGATGGCCGCTCGACGATGTCGTACGTAGTGCGCTCGGCGGCTGATCCGTCGAGCCTCGTGCCGCTGATCCGCGACACCGTCACGCGCCTCGACCCCGAGCTGCCGATCCACTCGGTGGAGCTACTCGCCGACCGCACCCGGCGCTCGCTGGCGCAAGAGCGGTTGACCACCTGGCTGTTCACGGGCTTCGCCGTCCTGGCGCTCGTTCTCGGCGCCGTCGGCATCTTCGGCGTCATGGCCTACAGCGTCGTGCGACGGCGTCGCGAGATCGGTGTGCGGGTGGCGATCGGCGCCACCCCGGGGAAGCTGACTCGTACGATCTTGCTCGAGGGGGCAGCGCTCGCCAGCCTCGGATTGGCCATCGGCGCCACCGGTGCCCTGGCACTGGGGCGCACGTTCAGCCACCTGCTGTACGAGACCAGTGCCGCCGACCCGGCCACCTTCGCCGGCGTCGGGGCGCTGCTGATCGCGGTCGCCCTACTCGCCTGCTACCTACCCGCGCGCCGCGCCGCGCGCGTCGACCCGATGGAGGTACTTCGGGGCGGATAACCTGCCTGCCGATGGTGGGCCTGACCTGACCCCGCAGATCGGGGCGACGAAGCCACACGGATCCAGCGAAGCCGACACCGCTTCTGCTAGCGAC
>CBDUXW010000458.1:0-3116 GCA_965371275.1 uncultured bacterium
CTGAGTCCCTCGAGCACTGGAACCCGATCGTCGGCGATGATGCCGAGCATGTGGCCCACGACCGGCGCGAACGAATCGTCGCGCTGCAACGCCTCGGGGATATCCGCGAACTCGAGGAGCACCTGGCCGGCGCGATTCTCGTCCAGATGCAGGCCCGTGGCCGGCACCCGCCCGGTGATCGCGGCACAGATGTCGAGCAGGTCGGGGTACTGCACCGTCCGGGCGCCGAGTACGGAGTTGGCGAAGCACACGGCATTGGACTCGCCCCAGGCGATCTGCTCGCCGAGCTTCGGGCGCTCGGCTACCTGGTAGGGGGCACACGTCCACGTCGGTTCACAGCCCATATTCTGGTAGGCGACCATCTGGCGGTGCGCCTTCTCCGCCCACTCCGGCGGCACGGCCCACTCCTGCCAGCCGTGCTGATCGACGCCGCTGACGTTGAGCGTCGACGGCACCTTGACCTTGGCGCCCATGCCGGCCAGCCGCTCGGCGTACTCGAGCGTCGCGTCGCCCATGAACAACGAGCTGTCGATGTGGGCGCACGAGATGTCGATCAACTCCCCGGCTTCCTGGATCTCGGCCATGCGCACGAGGATCGACATCGTGAACTCGCAGGCCGGGCCATGGTCACCGGCCAGGCAGGCACGGTCGTATTCCGAGAGATTCATCGGCCCGATTCCGGCGGGGAGGCAAGGGGAGAAGCGAAGCGTGTTCGGCGTGCCCGACGCCGATTGCTCAACGATACACGATCGCCGGACGCCCGCGGGCGCTCGGTCAACAACGTCGCCTCCGGACGCTCCCCGCCGTCGCCCCAAAGTCCCAACTGCCGGGCGCGTCACGCTTGAGCACGGCCTGTTAGGATCGACGTGCCGCTGCCGACCACCCGGCTCACGGTCTCGCGAGGAGCAGAAGACAGTGAGAAAGTCGACGACAGTTCTTCTGCGAGGCACCTTGGTCGCTACGACCGCGCTCGCGGGTGCCGCGCATGGCGGGGCGGCGCAGGCTGCGCCGGCCACCGGGCAGGCGACCGGCGCAATAACCGGCACCATCGAATTCAGCGGCACCGCGCCGGATCCGGTCGTCCTCGAGATGGCCGCCGACCCGTTCTGCCTCGCCTCACATCAGGGCGAAGTGGTGACCGCCGAGACCTTGGTGATCAACGACAACGGCACCGTTCGCTGGGCCTTCGTGTACGTCAAGGAGGGAGCAGCGGCGAGCTCCGGGGCCGCTGCCCGCGTCGCTCTCAACCAGCAGGGCTGTACTTACCAGCCGCACGTGATGGGCATGCAAGCGGGCGGCACGGTACAGATCACCAATTCCGATCGCACCTTGCACAACGTCAATGCCCAGCCGCTGAACAATCCGGGGTTCAACGTCGCGCAGCCGATTCCGGGGATGTCCATCGAGCGCTCGTTTCCCGATCCGGAGGTCATGATCCTGGTGCGCTGCGACGTGCACCCTTGGATGCAGGCGTTCATCGGGGTGGTGCCGCATCCGTTCTTCGACGTTTCGGGGGAGGATGGATCGTTCGAGCTGCAAGGTCTGCCCGCCGGCGACTATGTAATCGAAGCGTGGCACGAGACTCTCGGCGTGCGGACGTTGAACGTGAGCGTGACGGCGGGACAAACCGCGACGGCTGATTTCAGCTTCGGGGCCGATCGTTGAGGCGCCGGCGCCCGTGCACGGAGCACGGGCGAGTAACGAATACGGCGCCGTCTTCGCGATCGTGGATACTACCCGGTCGATTGTTCCTCCTTGGTACGGCAGCGGCGTTGTCGACGCTGCTGTTCGCCGCTGTGGGCACCGGCTCGGCATGGTTTCCGAGCCAGCAGATGCCCGACCTCAGTACGCCCAAGGGACTGTACGAGGCGGGTTGCCAGTACTGCCACGGTGCCGATGGCCGTGGCGTCGATCTCGCCACCGTCGGCTTCGACGTAGAGTTGCCCGATTTTGCTGATTGCAGCTTCGCAACCCGCGAGCCCAACGAGGACTGGTTCATCATCACCCACCAAGGAGGGCCGGTCCGCGGCTTCGCGAACAACATGCCGGCGTACTTCGAGGGTTTCAACGATACGCAGATCGAGCAGGTCGTCGGCTACCTGCGCGTGTTCTGCACCGACGATCGCTGGCCGCGCGGCGAGCTCAACTTCCCGCGCCCGTTCATTACCGAGAAGGCGTTTCCGGAGGACGAAGTGGTGTTCACGCTCGGCGCCAACGCCGATGGCCTCGGTGGCGTCAGGGGCCAGTTCGTGTACGAGCGCCGCATCGGGCCGGCCGGGCAGATCGAGATCGAGGTGCCCATGGGGCTTCGGCAGATCGACGCCGACGGTGCCTGGTTGGGCGGTATCGGAGACATCGAGCTCGGCTACAAACAGGCCCTGATCCACAGTCTCGACAAGGGTTTCATCTTGAGCGCCAATATCGGCGCCAAGCTGCCCACCGGCGACGAAGAGAAGGAGCTGGGCAGCGGCGTGTTCGTAGTCGAGCCTTTCGTGTCGGCGGGAATCGCCTTGCCGGCCGACAGCTACATGCACGTGCATGTTGGTGGCGAGCTGTCGACCGACACCGAGAAGGCGGCCCACGAGGTCTTCTACCGCGCCGCCATCGGCACCACGTTTACCGCCGGCCGCTTCGGCCGCGCCTTCTCACCGATGATCGAGTTTCTCGGACTCAGCGAATTCGAGCACGAGGGCACCGTCAACGAGCTCGACCTGATGCCGCAGGTGCAGATCACGCTGAACACGCGCCAGCACGTGATGGCGAGCTTCGGCGTGCGCTTTCCGGCGACCCACCGCGAGGGCCGCAGCACGCAGATTGCGTTCTATCTGCTGTGGGAGTGGTTCGACGGCTGGTAGCCGCCTACTTCTTGCCCTGCTTTTTCTTCTTCGGCTTTGGCGCTGGCAGCTCCTGTTCCGTCAAGGTCACAAGCTCCGTCAGCCAGTGTCGGTCTGTCTCTCCCCTTGTGGGCCTCCACCCGTCCTGTAGCTCAGGTGGATAGAGCGCGGGATTCCTAGTCCTGATCGGGCCTGCGTCGCACTCTGCCCCGTACGGTGAGGTCGATTTGGGGAGGCCGGGTAGCCGTCGGTACGCGGAATCAGCGACACGCGGGGTTCCCC
>CBDUXW010000459.1:0-3097 GCA_965371275.1 uncultured bacterium
GCGGGTGACCTTCAACGTCGGCGACCACACGGTGGTGGCGGTGGGGCGGGTTCGGGTTCGGGCTCACTGCCGCCGAAACGCCAAATGACCGTCACCGCAACGACGACGACGACGACCGCTCCAATCGCGATATAAACAGGCCTTTGCACGCGCACACTCCCGAAACGTGGAGACAGCTACAACGCCTCCATCGTAATGGGTATCGGCGTCGGTTTGCCAATCAGCCGGTGAAAAAGCACGTGCGCAGACGTCGGCGACGAGCCCGGATTGTTACCGGGCGAGCTAGAAGACCCGCGGCTGTGGCAGGCACGTTCGGCACGGTCTCTTCCGCGCCTCACGGGCTTCGTCCTCGGTCTGGTAGTAGACCTTGTGCGACTCGGGAGTCGCGCGAATCCAATTGCAATCGATCTTGTGGAACACATCCCGGGTTACCGAAGCGGCGAAGCCCGGCTCCGCCACCGGTTCCGCGGGCAGCGCCATGCCCTCGATGGCAATCGTCTGATTGATGTCGAATGCCGCTGCGGCAGCGACCGGCTCGTCGCGCGCCATTTGCAGCAGCAGCGAGAACTTGCCGATCTTGATCTCGTCGCCGGGGCTGACCTCCGCAGAAACAACGCGACGACCGTTGACGAACACGCCGTTGGTCGACTTCAGGTCCTCGACGATGAACTTGCCCTCGACCTCGCGGAGCTGCGCGTGGCGACGGGACACACCCAAATTGTCGAGCATCAGCTCGCATCCCGGATCGCGACCGATGGTGGCCTCGGTGTGCCCGCGGAACTTCTGCACGAGCCGGTCACCCAACTTGACGGTCAACTCGAACATTGCAACCTCCACCCGATGCGGCCGGCAATCTCCGGCTCATGGTCAGCCCGTCTCAGTGTATTCCGCGACACGAATCTGGCGCATCCCCTGTTTTCGAGAACTATACTTCGCCGATCGCACCCCGTCGCCAGGCGACCGCCGGCCCGGCGCCGGGCGCAGGGATGGAGTCGTGACATGGCGTACGTTCTGGCTTTCGATCAGGGGACAACCTCTTCGCGGGCGATCGTCTTCGATCGTCGGGGCGGACTGGTCGCCGTGGCGCAGCGGGAGTTCGAGCAGCTCTTTCCGCGTCCCGGCTGGGTGGAGCATGACCCCGAGGAGATCTGGAGGTCACAACTGCAGGTTGCCGAAGAAGCGATTCGCAGCGCCGGCATCGATCGCGCCGACATTGCCGCCATCGGCATCACCAACCAGCGCGAGACCACGATCGTTTGGGATCGAGCGACCGGCAAGCCGGTGTGCAATGCCATCGTCTGGCAGGACCGCCGCACCGCCGACGCCATCGAGAAGCTCAAGAACGACGGCCATGAATCCCTCATCCGCGCACGTACCGGGCTGGTTCCCGATGCCTATTTCTCAGCGACCAAGCTGGCCTGGATTCTCGACAACGTCGACGGGGCGCGGCAGCGGGCCGAGAAAGGAGAGCTGGCGTTCGGCACCGTCGACTGCTGGCTGGTGCACAAGCTGACCGACGGTGCACTACACGTTACGGATGCCTCGAACGCATCGCGGACGATGCTCTATGACATTCATTCCGGGCGCTGGGACGAGGAGCTTCTCGAGTTGTTCCGTATCCCCGCCGCCGTGCTGCCGGAAGTGCGCGCCTCCTCCGAGGTCGTCGGTGAGTCCGTAGTCGATTCTTCGTTCCGCGGCACGCCGATCGCCGGCATCGTCGGCGACCAGCAAGCCGCCCTCGCCGGACAGTTGTGCAACGAAGCCGGCAGCACCAAGTGCACCTACGGCACCGGTTGTTTTCTGCTGCAGAACACCGGCACCGAGGCGATTCCGTCGAGCCAGAACATGCTGACTACGGTCGCCTGGCAGACCTCCGACGGGCTCACGTATGCCCTGGAAGGCAGCGTCTTCATCGGCGGCGCCGTGGTTCAGTGGCTGCGTGATGGGCTCGAATTCATCGAATCCGCCGCCGACATCGAGGCGCTGGCGGCGTCGGTGCCCGACAGCGGCGGTGTGTACCTGGTTCCGGCGTTTGCCGGCCTCGGCGCCCCCCACTGGGACGGCTTCGCGCGCGGCACCATGTGTGGCATCACCCGGGGCACCACGAAGGCGCACATCGCGCGCGCCGCGCTCGATGCCATCGCCTATCAGGTTGCAGATCTGGTCGACGCCATGGCCGTCGACACCGGACTCGACGTGCCGGAACTGCGCGTCGACGGCGGCGCCGTGAGCAACGACCTGCTCATGCAACTTCAGGCCGACATCCTGCAGACACCGGTGGTGCGGCCGGCGGTGATCGAGACCACCGCACTGGGTGCCGCCTACCTCGCCGGCCTCGCCGTCGGCTATTGGACAGACGCCGATGATCTGGCCGGCAACTGGCGTGCCGACCGCCGCTTCGAGCCGCGGACCACGCCGGAAAGCGTGATTGAACATCGAGCGCGATGGTCCGAAGCGGTGCGCCGTTCCCTCGGCTGGGAACCGTCTGCCGACTGATCGCCCCGCCTGGGAACCCGTCCGCCTGCCGAGCAGGCCGTAGCACCTCGAGGAGCTCGCCGCCGGGATCGTGCCCGGGCGAGCCTCAGTCGCCGAACTTGATGCCCTGCGCCAGCGGCAACTCCGTGCTCCAGTTCACCGTATTGGTCTGCCGACGCATGTACACCTTCCACGAGTCGGAGCCCGACTCGCGGCCGCCACCGGTTTCCTTCTCGCCACCGAACGCACCGCCGATCTCGGCGCCGCTGGTGCCGATATTGACGTTGGCGATGCCGCAATCGCTGCCGCGATGCGACAAAAAGTACTCAGCTTCGCGCACATGCTCGGTGAAAATCGCCGACGAAAGCCCCTGCGGCACGCCGTTGTGCAGCGCTATCGCTTCCTCCAACTCGGCCACCGCCTCGCGCGGCGAGGAGTCGGCGTCGCCATACCCGATGATGTACAGAATGGGCGCGAACGTTTCCTCCTGAACCACCTCGAAGTCGTTCTGCGCCGCGGCAATGCAAGGCTTCACGTAGTGCCCGCCCGGGTAGTCGGGGCCGTCGAGCTTGTCGCCGCCGCACAGGATCTCGCCACCCTCCTGCTGGAGGCGCTTGATCGC
>CBDUXW010000460.1:0-3086 GCA_965371275.1 uncultured bacterium
CGGGTTCATGCCCGACGAAGGCTTGCCCAAATGGCCGGTCATCAGCACAAGGTTGGCCAGGGCGTAGACGTTGTCGGTGCCGTGCGAGTGCTCGGTAATACCGAGCGTGTAGTAGATCCCGGCCTTGTCGGTGGTCGCATACCGGCGCGCCACCCAGCGGATGTCCTCGGCAGGCACGCCGGTGACTTCCTCGGCGCCCTCCGGCGTGTATTTCAGAACGTTGTCGCGAACCGATTCCCAATCCTCCGTGTTGTCGTCGATGAACTTCTGGTCGACAAGCCCTTCGGTAACGATGACGTTGGCCATCGCATTCAAGAGCCAAACGTCGGTGCCGGGACGTAGCTGCAAATGCTTCTCGGCAATCGAGGTCATCCAGATCGAGCGCGGGTCCGCGATGACCAGCGTGGCGCCGGCCTTCACGGCAAGCTTCATCTCCATGGCGATAATCGGATGCGCCTCGGAGGTGTTGCTACCGATGACGAAGAGGAAGTCGGCGTCGCGGATCTCGCCGATGGAGTTCGTCATGGCTCCGGCCCCGAAAGTGGCGACCAGACCGGCCACCGTGGGGGCGTGTCACGTGGCAGCGCACTGGTGGACGTTGTTGGTGCCGAACACCGCCCGTGCCAGCTTCTGCACCAGGAAATTCTCTTCCATCGTGCAGCGCGCCGAAGAAACGAAACCGAGGCTGTCGGCGCCGTATGTTTCCTTGACGGCAAGGAGCCCCGCGGCGGCCTTGGCGAGCGCCTCATCCCAGGTCGCCTCGTGCAGCTCGCCGTCGGCGCCCCGGATCAGCGGCGTGGTGATGCGGTCCTCGTGGTGGATGAAGTCGTAGGCAAATCGCCCCTTCACGCACAGATTGCCGTCGTTGGTCGTGCTCCCCGGCGGCGGGCTGGTGATCTTGACTACCCGGCCCTGGCCGTCGCGGCCGTCGGGGTCGATATTGAGATCGATCTGGCAGCCGACACCGCAGAAGTTGCACGTCGTACGGACCTTTTCGAGCTCGCGCTCCGGCTTTTCACCGCGAACCAGCGGCATCTTCTCGCCCATGGCCCCGGTGGGGCACACGTCGATACAGCCGCCGCACAGCTCGCAGCTCGTATCCATGAGCGATAGCTTGTCGACGGTCGAAATCGTCGTCTCGGATCCACGACCGGCCAGGGTGATGGCGGTGACCCCCTCGATCTCGTCGCAGTAGCGAACGCAGCGCGAGCAGAGAATGCAGAGATCGGGATCGAACAACACGTACGGATTGCGGTCGTCGGGCCGCGCCTCGCGTTTGGACTCCATGAAGCCCCAGTCCATCGGCGCCCGGTAGGCGCGGGCCATCTGCAAGAGCTCGTTCGGCGCCCCGGGCTCGGCTCGCTCCAACTCCTGCGGGTGATCCGTCATGTAGAGCGCCAGCAACGTCTTGCGGTGCCGATCGATGCGCTCGTTCTCCGACAGGATCTCCATCCCGTCGTCGGCGCGCGTGGCGCACGCGGGTGCCAACCGCCCCCAACCGTCGATCTCCACCAGGCACGTACGACAGGCACCGGCGGGGTCGAGACGCGGATCGTGGCACAACGTCGGAATATGAACGTCGTGCCGGGCGGCCACGTCGAGCACGGTCTCCCCCGGGGAGAACTCGTACTCGCAGCCGTTTAACTTGATGGTGGACTTGTCGTTCACGCCTCGAATTCCTCCGGGAAGTGTTTCAGAGACAGAGTCAACGGCAGCGGCGCAGCCTGCCCGAGCCCGCAGATCGAGCCTTCGTTCATTTGCCATGCCGCGTCCGCCACGTACTGCAGAGCGCCGGTGGACAACCCGTTGGTTTCGATGTTTCTGTCGAGCGCCGTCGCCAGGAACCGTGTGCCGATCCGGCACGGCGCGCACTGTCCGCAGCTCTCGGCCTCGAAAAATCGTAGCTGCGTGAGCACCGCATCGCGCAAATCGGCCTCCGTGTTCAGGACAACGACTCCGGCCGAACCGAGCATCGAGCCTAACGCCCCCAGCGCGCCGAAGGCCAGGGGCACGTCGCGCATCGAGGCCGGGAGAAAGCCGGAGCTCGCGCCGCCCGGGCTGAATGCCTTGAGCTCACCCTCGTACCCTCCGGCGGCTTCGACGAGCTCGTCGAGGGTGACGCCGAGCGGCAGCTCATACGTACCCGGTCGGCGCACGTTCCCCGAAATGCAATAAAGCTTGGTTCCCGCCTCGTCGCGGCCGAGGGCTTTGAACCACGCCCCACCGCGCTCGACGATCGAAGGAACGCAGGCAATGGTCTCGACGTTGTGGATGAGGGTCGGCTTGCCCCAAAGCCCGACCTCCGCCGGGAACGGGGGCTTCAGACGGGGCAATCCCCGCTTGCCTTCGAGGGCTTCGAGCAGGGCCGTTTCCTCGCCGCAGATGTAGGCGCCATGGCCGGCGTGCAAGTGAAACTTGATGTCACCGAACACGCCGCTTTCCGCGAAGCGGCGGATGCCGTCTTCGACGACCTCCCAGGGCACCTCGAACTCGCCACGCAGATAGAGCCATACCTCGGTCGCGCCGATGGCATGCGCGGCGATCGCCAGCCCCTCCAATACGCGATCCGGGCGGCGCAGCAGCACCTCGCGGTCCTTGAAGGTCCCGGGCTCGCCCTCGTCGGCGTTCAGCACCATGTAGTGGGGAGTAGCAGGCTGGTGGCGGGTGCCGTTCCACTTGATATGGGCCGGGAAGCCGGCGCCGCCGCGGCCCTGGAGTCCCGACGACTCGATGTGCTCAACGACGGCGTCGGCACCCATCTCGACGGCGCGCCGAAACGCCGCGGCGGACCAATCCGGTTCGCCGAGCAGGTTCAGGGCGAGGCCGTCGGGATCGTCGCGCTCGGGGCCGACGTGCCCGAACCAGACCGCATCACTGGGATTCGCCGAGGCGCGCAGCTGCTGCCAATCCCCCGCGGCCGCGCCGATGTCGTCGACGGACACGCTCGGCAACACACGCCGATCGCGCAACACCGCGGGAGCTACATCGCAACCCGCGAGGCACGAGCACTCTTCCACGGGCAGACCACTCGACTCGGCGGCCTCGAGTACCTCGGTGACGGTGCGCTCTTCGGTCTCTTCGAGGCG
>CBDUXW010000461.1:0-3066 GCA_965371275.1 uncultured bacterium
CGCCTCACCGGGCGGGCCCTCTACCTGCTCGGCCCCAGCGCGCCGCACGCCATCCTCGACGCCGCCCGCCTCTATACCGCCAAGGAATTCGAAAAGCTCTCGCACCGGCCGGGTCGCCGCGGCCGCTTCGGCAAGAGCGGTCTGCGCTGGCTGCGTCACCAGGTCAGGCTGGCACGGGTGGAAAAATACGCCGGCAAGCTGTTCGGTACCGAGCGCGGCGTGCGCATCGTGCCGCTGGCCCATGGCGGTGCGGCAATCGACGTCGACTTCGCGGAAGAGTTGGAGATTCTCGAAGAGCACTGGGACGAGCTCACCGCGATCGCGCGGCGGCAGGACGACACCAGCCGCGAGCGGGCTCAGCAGGCTAGCGGCCGCTAACGTCCGGGAACGACCAGGTCGTTGCGGTACACGGTTCGGAAGCCCAATAGCTGATCGTCGAGCGACAACATCAGGCTGTAGGATCCGGGCCGCGCCGACAACGTAATGGTGCGATCGACCAGTTCATCGTGGCGCGACGCGAGGTCGGCCGCCGGTACCGTGACGTTGATGTGCTCGCTGTTTTCCGCCACCGGCACATCGTCGTCCATCAAGACCGCGTAGAGGACCATCTCCGTCTGCGCCTGCTGCTCGACGGTGTGGAACACGAGAGCCTCCATGCGCCAGGTCAAGGTGACGGTTATCTCCACCTCGTCACCTGTGCCCGGCTCGAAAGATGCCTCCCAGGCGAAGGGAATGTCGGCGTCCGGAAAGATGACGTCGGCGTCGATGTTGTTGATGACGTCGTTGTAGCGGACCGATTGGATCAGCGATCGCTGCACGACGGCGCCGGCGGCACGCAGAAAATCGTTGGGGATGTCGGCCAATGTGCCGACGCGCTCCATGTCGCGCGCGTCGCTGGCGGCGCCGGGCGGCTCGTTGAAGTTTGACGGCGGATACAGCTTCCAGCGGCCGCGCTGGAACACGAACATCAGCTTCTCGTTGACCGGCCACTGGGGAATGCGGGTATCGTAGCCCCACAAGATGGCCGGACGCTGCGATATGAACGAGGGCAGGCCCAGCTCGCGCTCCGTGCGAATCGGCGGGCCGAGAACCAAGACAACCTGTCCGAACGGGGTCGCCCAGCCCGGGTTGTTGCCGTCTCCGAACTGGCCGTCACCGAATTCCTCCTCGGCGTATACGACCCGGCGCACGAATTCCTCGAGGTACTCGTTCTCCGGCCCGCGTGGCGACGGGTCGCGACGCTCCCAGAACATGCGGATGAATTGCAACCGCTGCGTCGTAGACGCGAGCGCGCCATAGATGTCCTGCTCTTCGTCGGTGGTGATGTACCGTACCGGGCCATCGAGCCAGCGTCCGGTCCACGAGGCGAGGGTCTCCCCCTCGTTGGGGCCGATGAGCGTGCCGCGCTCCTGGATCTGGGTGACGCCGGCGGATGCCGCCGGCGTCACAAGCGCGGCGGCGACGAAGGTGGTCGCTAGTGCGAACACCAACGCACTACCGATTCCGACTCGATGCGTGATCTTGTTCATCCCTGGAAACCCCCCGCGGCGACGGCGAGCCGCGTCAGCTTGTCTCGCTGCCGGCAGCGTGATCCGGGACGCCATCGAGCATCCGCACGATCACGAGTGTCGCGTCGTCGTGCCAGGCTCGATCGCCGGAAAACCTGCGAACGGCGCTGAATACCTCCTCGACGATGGTCGCCGCCGGTTGGTCCGAGCGCGTGGCGACAATCTCGCCGAGGCGCTGGATCCCGAATTCTTGGTCGTTGGCGTTGAAGGCCTCGACCAACCCGTCTGAATAAAAGGCTAGCACGTCACCGGGGTTCAATTCCCGGTCCTGAGGCTCGCCTGGTGGCACCGGTAACAGTCCCAGCGGGGGTCCCGTGGACTCGAGGTACTCGATGTCGCCGGTGGCGGCCCGGTAAACCACCGGAAAGTGGTGTCCCGCGTTCAGATAGCTCATTGCCCTGCCCTCTACGTCGAGCTCCGCGAACACCATCGTCATGTATTGATTGGGCGCCGACATCTCGAGCAGCACTTCGCCGAGGCGCGACAGCAACAAGGCCGGGCGCCCGTCGGCTTTCACCTGCGTGTGGACCGCGCTCTTGGCCATGGCCATGATCAGCCCCGCGGTCATCCCGTGGCCGGCGACGTCACCGAACACGACGCCGATGTTGCCGCTCGTCAGCGTCAGGTAGTCGAAGTAGTCACCACCCACCTCGGTGGCCGGCGTCGAGCGGTTGGCGATGTCGAGGCCGGGGACGTCGGGAGGCGTCTGCGGCAACAGATCCATCTGCATCTGGCGGGCAAACTCGAGCTCGTTCTTGCGGCGCTCCGACTCCACGAGCTCGACGAGCAAGCGGGCGTGCTCCATCGCCAACCCGACCTGGTTGGCGAAACCCGACAAACTCCGCAGCTCCGCCTGCTTGAAGCCGTGCGCATCGTGCTTGCCGGCGATCAACAAGGCGCGCGGCTCACCCTCCGGCGTAAGCACGGGAACAATGACCGAGGAGCCCGTGGCAGGCTCCCAGATTCTCGGCAAGGCCGCATGCTGGCTGCGTGAGTGATCGGGAGTCGACAGCGGCCGCCGATCGACGAAGCGAATCGACAAATCGGGCCAGGAGCCACGCGTCTTGTGACGGTAGATGTGCTCGCCCTCGACGTCACTGCGTAACAAGCTGAACTGCACGCCGTCGTCGGCGCCCGGTTCGACCAGAGCCACCACATCGGGCGCGCCGATGCGCTGGAGCGACCGCAGCAGGGCGGTCTGAAATTCTCGGGGATCGAGCGCCGAGGTGGTGGTCAGTCCGAAGTCGTACACCGCATCGAGCTCCTGGACCTTGCGCTCGTACAAACGCGCGCCCGCCAGTGCCTGGGCGGCGCGCATGAGCAACAAGACGACGAACAGGAGACAAAACGGCGAGGCCGCGGCGACGAAGAGGCGGAGCTCCGCCTGCGGGGCGGCGACCAGTACCGTTCCTTCAGGGCGCGACAGCGAGCGGATGAAGATGATCGCCGCGGCGAGCAGCGGCACGGTCGAGAGCACGCCACCGAGCAGCACCGTCAC
>CBDUXW010000462.1:0-3058 GCA_965371275.1 uncultured bacterium
GTGGCTGGCTCTTCTCGCCGGCGGCACCGCCATGGCGTGTCAAGGAACTGCCGAAACAGCCGCTGAGGACCCGATGACCGACAGCGCCGTCACCGCCGGCCTGGCGAAGTACACCACGGTACGTCTGACCGCCGACCTCGGCGCGCTCACCGACAACGAGCGCCTCATGATCCCGATCCTCATCGACGCCGCCGACATCTTGAACGATCTGTTCTGGGAGCAAGCTTATGGCGACCCGGAGAGTTTGCTGGCGACGTCGAGTGCCGATGAGCGGCACTTCCTGGAGATCAACTACGGACCGTGGGACCGACTCGACGACAACCGGCCGTTCCTCGCCGGAGTCGGACCGAAACCGGACGGTGCGAACCTCTACCCCGCCGACGCGACCAAGGAGGAGGTTGAGGCGGCGGCGACGGCCCACCCGCAGCGCGATCTCCTGGGCCTGTACACGCTGGTGCGTCGAAACGCCGCCGGCGAGCTCGTCGGCGTGCCCTACAGTGAGGCTTTCGCCGAACCACTGGCCGCCGTTGCCGCGCAACTGCGCGCCGCCGCGGCGCTGGCCGACGATCCTGGGTTGCGCACGTATCTGGAGCTGCGTGCCGACGCCTTGCTGTCGGACGATTACCAGGAAAGCGACTTCGCCTGGATGGACATGACCGGCAACACGATCGAGGTCGTCATCGGACCGATTGAGACGTACGAGGATCAGCTTTTCGGCGCCAAGGCGTCGTTCGAGACGTTCGTGCTGATCAAAGATCAGGAGTGGAGCGAACGACTGGCCCGCTACACCCGCTTGTTGCCGGCGCTGCAGCGCGGCCTCCCCGTCGGCGACGCCTACAAGGCCGAAGAGCCCGGCGCCGGCTCGCAACTCAACGCGTATGACGTCGTGTACGTCGCCGGCGACAGCAACGCGGGCAGCAAGACGATCGCGATCAACCTGCCGAACGACGAAGAGGTTCAGCTACAGAAAGGAACCCGCCGGCTGCAACTGAAGAACTCGATGCGCGCCAAGTTCGACAAGATCCTCGTCCCCATCGGTCGCGAGTTGATCGCCGAGGATCAGAGGGCGCTCATCACCTTCGACGCCTTTTTCGCCAACACGATGTTCCACGAGGTGGCTCACGGCCTCGGCATCAAGAACACCATCAACGGCCGCGGCACCGTGCGCGAGTCCCTACAGGAGCTCGCCTCGGCGCTGGAAGAAGGCAAGGCCGACATCCTCGGGCTGTACATGATCAACGAGATGATCGCCGAGCAGGAATGGGACGGCGCCTGGGACGAGCACATGGTGACGTTCTTCTCGAGCATCTTCCGCTCGATCCGTTTCGGGGCGTCGAGCGCCCACGGCCGTGCCAACCTGGTGCGCTTCAACTTTTTCGACGGCATGGGAGCCTTCACCCGCGACCCTGATACCGGCACCTACCGGCTCGAATTCGACAGGGCTGAAGAAGCGATGACGGCGCTGTCCGAGAAGATCCTCGAGTTCCAGGGCAACGGCGACTACGAAGGCGTTCGCGCGTTTGTCGACGAGTTGGGACAGGTAGGGCCGCAACTGCAGGCGGACCTCGATCGCCTCGCCGAGAAAGGCGTTCCCGTGGACATCGTCTACGAGCAGGGGATGTCGGTGCTCGAGGGTGGCAGTTAGGTGCGCGACCGGTTCTCCATTCCCCGGCGCTGCCTCCTCCTGACGCTCGTCTTGTTGGTCGCGGCGTGCACACAACAGGTTGAACGCGTGCCGGCGCCGTACCAGCCGTCCACTGCCCACGAAGCCTACGCCCAGAGCCTCATCGACTCGCAGCTCGCCCACACCGCGCTGGGAAGGGACTGGATTCACGCGGCGGGAGAATCGCTGGTCGACCCGATCAAGGTCGAATCACCATTTCGGGAAACCGGCTACTTCGACCCCGCGCAGGCCACGGCGGTCGCCTACATGTTTTCCGTCCGCGGCGGTCAGCGCATCGCTGCCGAGGTAGAGCTCGAAGCGAGCGAGCCACTGCGCGTTTTCATGGACCTGTACCGCTTGGTCGACGGCGACCCGGCTGCCCCCGTTCACGTCGCCAGTGGTGCTACCGCGTCGAACGCGGTGCCCAACCGGTCGCTGCAGGAGCTCGGCGACGACGGGCCGCAGAACCTGTCTCGCCTCCTCGGCTTCGAGCCGTTGCGTGACGCGGTGTACGTGTTGCGCGTTCAACCCGAGCTGCTGCGCGGCGCCCGTTACACGCTGGTGATTCGCGCCGACGCCTCACTCGACTTCCCGGTCGCCGACCGCGACGCGGGCGCGATCCTGAGCGGTTTCGGGGCCGAGCGAGATGCCGGCCGTCGCAACCATCGAGGCGCCGACATCTTCGCACCGCGCGGCACGCCGGTAGTTGCCGCCGCCGACGGCATGGTAACGCGAGCCAACACCACGGAGGTTGGCGGCAACGTCGTGTGGATGAGCAGCACGAACGGCCGCCTGCGGCTGTACTACGCGCACCTCGATTCCCATGCCGTGGTCGCGGGGCAGCGTGTGCGAGCCGGCGACCAGCTCGGCACGGTGGGCAACACGGGTAACGCACGAACCACGTCGCCGCACCTGCATTTCGGCGTGTACGCGCGCGGTGCGGTCGATCCCGATCCATTCTTGCGTCGTGTCCGCGTAACGCCCGTGGAGCTCACCGTCGAGCTCGATCGACTCGGCTCCTGGTCGCGGGCAACGGGACCGGCCATGAGCGTCCTCGCCGGCCCGGACAGACGCTCGGAGAGCGTAGCCACCATCGACGAGCACACGCCCTTTCGCGTGTGGGGCGCCAGCGCCCGCTGGTATCGCGTCCACCTTCCAGACGGGACGCGCGGTTACGTCGCCGGGCGCGAAACCGAGCGCGCCACGCCGATGCGCAGTGAAGCGATCGCCGACGGCAGCCATGTGTTCGACCGTCCGACGCGGCCGGCCGCCGTGATCGACCGCTTGTTGCCCGGCGTCGAGGTTCCGGTGCTGGGGCTTTACGGTGGGTTCCTCTACGTCCGAACACCCAGCGGGCTGACCGGCTGGTTGCCCTTCGAGTAGCAGAATGAATGC
>CBDUXW010000463.1:0-3017 GCA_965371275.1 uncultured bacterium
GAGAGGAGGAAGGTACAATATAGGAGTAATACGATCCTGTTATCTGCATATACCATGATCTTCACCAAGCGCAGCGACTACGGTCTGCGGGCATCGCTCGAGCTGGCGGCCGGATACGGCCACGGGCCGCTCTCGGCGCACCGGATCGCCGCCGGTGGCAGCCTCCCCGAGCCCTTCGTTCGCAAGCTCCTGCAGAGCCTCACGACCGCCGGAATCGCGCGCTCCCGGCGCGGCCGCGCCGGCGGTTACGAGCTGACCCGAGCACCCAAGCGAATCTCGGTGCGTGAGGTACTCGAAGCCTTCGAAGAGCTCGCGCCGGTGAGCTGCTTGGCCGCACAGCCGGGTGAGCCTGTGGAGGAGGGGCCCTGCGCGATCGAGGTTCCGGAGATCCGCTGCCCGACGCGGGCGGCCTGGCAAGTCGTCGACCTTCGCCTCCGGGCGACGCTCGACGCGATGACGCTCGACGACCTGCTTGCCGAAGTACGCGACCGCGGCCTTGCCCAGGAGATGGTCCATGGAGCGTGAACGAACCGTAGCCCTCGTCGGCCATCCGAACGTCGGTAAGAGCGTCGTGTTCGCGCGCCTCACCGGCACCTACGTAACCTGCTCCAACTATCCGGGCACGACCGTGCAACTTTACCGGGGCACGGCGGATATCGACGGTGATGCGTGGCGCGTGCTCGACACGCCGGGCCTCATCCAGCTCGCCTCGGCACGCGAGGACGAGCAGGTCACGCGCGACGTTCTTCTCTTCGAGAAGCCCGATGCCGTCGTCCAGGTCGCCGACGCCAAGAACCCCGAGCGCACGCTGGCGCTGTTCGTGCAGCTCGCCGAGCTCGGCTTGCCGATGGTCCTGAACCTCAACATGGTCGATGAGCGGCGCGCCCGGGGGCTCGACTATTCGGCGGCGTTGATGGAAGAGCTACTCGGCGTTCCGGTGATCGAAACCGTGGCAACGACGGGCGACGGCGTCGACGAGCTGCGCGCGGCGCTGCGCCGGGCGCGGGTGCCGCGTCTGCACGTGCCGTACGGTCCGACGCTGGAACCGTCGGTTGGGGCGCTTGCCGCGCTGCTGTATGCGCAGCGCGACGGCAGCTCACGCGGCGTCGCCGCCCTCGTGCTTGCCTTGGAGGATACGGACAGGAGCGAGCTGCTGGAACGGCTCGATCTCGACGAGGCGACGCGGCGGGGGGTGGTTTCCGTTACGGACGCCGCCCGCCGCACGGCAACGCGCCCCGGCTATGAGATCTCCGCTGCACGACACCGCGCGGCAACCGACATCGCCGGGGAGATCGTCGCCACGAGCGTATTCGGGCAAGCATCCGGCTGTGGGCACTGCTCGACGCCGGAGCCGAGCACCGGTCGGCCCACGGACGCCGAGCCGGCGCACACTCGAAACAGCATCGGCCTCGGCTCCCGAGCATCGAGGGCCGTCCAGCTCGGGCAGCGACTCGGGCGCTGGACCGTGCACCCGGTGTGGGGCGTCGTAATCCTGCTCGCCGTGCTGTACGGCATGTACCAATTCGTGGGCAACCTCGGCGCCGTCATCTTCGTCGGTTGGCTCGAAGAAACGGTGTTCGGCGTGTATATCAATCCGTGGGTGACGGATGCCGCCGACCGGTTCATCGCCTCGACCTTCGTGCGCGATCTTTTCGTCGGCGAATACGGCCTGTGGACGATGGCGATCACCTATTCGGTGGCGCTCATTCTGCCGATCGTCGCCACGTTTTTCCTGTTCTTCGGCTTTCTCGAGGACTCGGGCTACTTCCCGCGGCTGACCGTGATCGCGCACCGCATGTTCCGCCGCATGGGCTTGAGCGGCCAGGCGGTGCTGCCGATGATCCTGGGATTGAGCTGCGACACAATGGCCACGGTCACCACCCGCGTGCTGGAAACGCGCAAGGAACGCACTATCGCCACGCTGCTGCTGGCCCTCGGTGTTCCGTGTTCAGCACAGCTCGCCGTGCTCCTGGCTATCTCGGCCTCGGTGTCGGGTTGGGTGCTGATCGGCGTTTTGGCGATCACCGGTCTGCAACTGCTGATCGTCGGCCGTCTTGCCGCCCTGCTGATTCCGGGTGATATCGCACCGTTCGTCACCGAGCTACCACCGCTGCGCTGGCCGCAGTGGCGCAACATCGTCGCCAAGACACGTGCGCGGCTGCTGTGGTACCTGACCGAGGTCGTGCCGCTCTTCATAATCGGCACGCTGGCGCTGTTCGCCCTCGACAAGGCCGGCGCTCTGGCAGCGGTACAGCGGGCCGCTCGGCCCGTTGTTACCGGCTTGCTCGGCCTGCCGGGTGAAGCCTCGTCGGCCTTCGTGATGGGATTCTTCCGCCGCGACTACGGCGCCGCGGGACTTTTCCAGCTGCAGCAGGCGGGGGCGCTCGATACCGTACAGATCCTCGTGAGCCTCGTCGTCATCACACTCTTCGTTCCCTGTATCGCCAACCTCCTGGTCATCATCAAGGAACGCGGCTGGCCCACCGCGATGGCGATCGTCGGCTTCATCGTTCCCTACTCGATCCTCGTCGGCGCGGTCGTAAATTTCGTCGCCCGTAGCTGGGCTGGAGCGTAGAGCGTGCGCTGCCCGATGTGTCGCGCCGAGATCGACGCCGCAGCCCTGCAAGGCATCTGCGCCGCCTGCCCGTTGTACGCGGTGACCAAGGGCTGCCGTCTGGAGCTGATCCCCTGCCCCGGGTGCGGCTACCACTCGCTGGCGTCGGAGCACGACGAGCAGGAAGCCGACGATGTCTTCGCCGGCCACTCACCTGAGAGTCTCCCGCTACCCACCGTCGAGGAGTGCAACGGCGCCCTCCGGCTCAGCGAGGTCCCATCAGGGACCGCCGCGCGGCTGGTCGGCTTCAACGGCCTCGGGGAAAAGGACCTGGGGCGACTCACCGCGCACGGGCTGTTGCCCGGCGTGCGGGTCGAGGTAATCCAGCGCGTGCCGGCGGTCATCTTGGGCGTGTACCAGACCGAGCTCGCACTCGAATCGAGCCTGGCCGCGGGCGTCTGGG
>CBDUXW010000464.1:0-3006 GCA_965371275.1 uncultured bacterium
GGCTGCAGGGTGGCCCGACGTCCTGTTACTGTCGCGTCCAACCGGAGAGAGCTTTCTTGGGTCGCAAGAGAAGAGACCGGCCGGTGATCGGCTGGCGTGAGTGGGCATCGCTGCCCGGTCTCGGCATCGACAGGATCAAGGCGAAGATCGACACGGGCGCGCGCACGTCGGCGCTGCACGCGTTCGGTATCGAGCGCTTCGAGCGTGAGGGCGAGCCGTGGGTGCGGTTTCGCGTCCACCCGAATCAGCGCAGCCGTTATCCTACCGTCGTCGCCGAGGCGCGCCTGCTCGAGTACCGCAAGGTGCGCAACCCCGGGGGCCGTCTCGAGATGCGCCCTACCATCCGCACGCCGGTGCGGGTCAGGGGCGAGGAGTGGGACATCGAGTTGACGCTGACCCCGCGCTGGAGGATGGGTTTCCGCATGCTTCTCGGTCGCCAGGCCGTTCGCAATCGATTCGTGGTCGATTCGGGGCGCTCGTTCGTGGGCGGTGAGTCCGGCGAGACGCGCGGCGCCGTGTTGAAGAAGCGCACGAAGAAAACGAAGAGGGCGCGGCGATCGCACGCCGTGCGAAGCTCATGAAGATCGCCATTCTGTCCCGCAACCCGTCGTTGTACTCGACGCAGCGCATCGCCGAAGCCGGTCGCCAGCGCGGCCACGACATGAAGGTCATCAACTACCTGCGCTGTTACATGGACATCACGGCGCGGCGGCCCAAGGTGAAGTACCAGGGCAAGCCGTTGGCGGGCTTCGACGCGATCGTTCCTCGCATCGGCGCGTCGCGGACGTTTTACGGCACCGCGGTGGTGCGGCAGTTCGAGGTTGCCGGCGTGTTCTCGGTGAACGAGTCACAGGCGATCTCCCGGTCGCGCGACAAGCTGCGCAGCCTGCAGCTGATGGCGCGCGAGGGCATCGACCTGCCGGTAACCAGCTTCGCGCACCACACCAAGGACAGCCGCGAGCTCATCGACATCGTCGGCGGGCCGCCGGTGGTCATCAAGCTCCTGGAAGGGACACAAGGGTTGGGCGTCGTGCTGGCCGAGACGATCTCGGCGGCGCAATCGGTGATCGAGGCGTTCCGCGGGCTCGACGCCAACATTCTCGTGCAGGAGTTCGTCCGGGAGTCACGAGGTGAAGACGTACGCGCGTTCGTGATCGGCCGCAAGGTGGTGGCGGCGATGCTTCGCAAGGGTCCACCCGGTGAGTTCCGCTCGAATATTCATCGCGGCGGATCGGCAGAGTCCATCAAGCTGTCGCCGGCCGAGCGCAACACCGCCCTCGCCGCGGTGCGGGTGCTCGGCTTGAACATCGCCGGGGTCGACATGATGCGTTCCGATCGCGGCCCGCTCGTGCTCGAGGTGAATTCCTCGCCGGGGTTGGAGGGTATCGAGGCGGCGTCCGGCAAGGACGTCGCCGGCGCCATCATCGAATTCGTCGAGAGCAACGCCCATAAGGGCAGCAGGCGCCGGGTGTAGCCGTGCAGGCGATCACGTTTCAGGGTCGCGCCTCGGTCTCGTACGACACGGTTCCGGAGCCGGGCGTCGAGCAACCCACGGATGCGATCGTCCGGGTGCACGCCGCTGCCATTTGCGGCTCGGACATGCATCCGTACCACGAGCGTGAGCGCGGCCTCGATCACGGCACCGTGATGGGGCACGAATTCGTGGGCGCGGTCGTAGAGGTCGGCGGTGAGGTGACGTCGACGAGCGTCGGTGACCTGGTGTGCAGTCCGTTCACGACGAGCTGTGGTTCGTGTTTTTTCTGTGAACGGGGACTCACGTGCCGTTGTAGGTCGGGCCAGCTCTTCGGATGGGTCGAGAACGGCAAGGGGCTGCAAGGCAGCCAGGCGGAGTATGTTCGCGTCCCGCTCGCCGACGGTACGTTGATGCGCGTGCCGGAGGGGGTCAGCGCTGCGGCCGCGCTGCTGATGGGAGACATTCTGTCGACGGGGTTTTTCTGCGCCGAGGGCGCCGGCGTCGGCAAGCTCGATGCCGACGGCAAAGTGGAGCCCGGCCGCTCCGGTAGCGAGGCAAGCACGTACGTCGTGGTCGGCTGCGGGCCGGTCGGGTTGATGACCACGATCGCGGCGCTCGAGCTCGGCGCCACGGAGCTGTTCGCGGTCGACGCAATACCGGAGCGTCTCGCGGTTGCCGAGAGGTTGGGCGCGACGCCTCTGAACTATGAAAACGATGCCGTCAAGGAGACCATTCTCGAGGCCACTGCCGGGCGTGGCGCCGACGCGGTGATGGAGGTGGTCGGGGCGCGCGCCGCTACCGAGCTGGCGATCTCCCTGCTGCGCCCCGGCGGCGTGCTGTCCTCGGTCGGCGTGCACACCGACGAGCGTTTCGGTTTCACGCCGTCCACGGCCTACGACAAGAACCTGACGTTCCGGAGCGGCCGCTGTCCGGCCCGCTACTACATGGATCGCCTCGAAAGGGTTGCGCGGACGCGCAACGATGACCTCGAGTCGGTCTTTTCACACAAGCTGCCGCTCGCCGATGGGGTCCGCGGCTATGAGATCTTCGACAAGAAAATCGACGGCTGCACGAAGGTGATGCTCGAGCCCTGGTAACCAGCCCGATCACACTTTCACCACGGCCTGCTAGGAGGAACACATGGAGATACTGGAAAGGGTGTATTTCGGCAACACGTTGCTGCAGTGGGGGATCGCGCTCGGTATCGGAATCATCACGCTGATTGTCTTTCAGACGATCAAGTTCGTTGTCGTGCGGCGGCTGCGGAAGGTCGCGGCGGCCACCGCGACCGACATCGATGACTTCGTCGTCGACCTGCTCGGCAGCACGAGATTCTCCTTGATCCTGGTGCTGTCGCTATACGCGGGTTCATTCATGTTGGAGCTCGACCCCTCGGTGCGCGAATTCATCACCAGCGCCGCCGTGATCATTTTCTTGGTGCAGGCGGCGCTGTGGGGCAACGCCGTGATCACGTTCGGGCTCAATCGCTTCGCGCGTCAGAAGATGGAAGCTGACGACGCCAGCACCGCCAC
>CBDUXW010000465.1:0-2955 GCA_965371275.1 uncultured bacterium
ATGCCGAGGGCCAGATCGCCTCTCTCATAGGCACGGAGGGCGTCCAGTCCATGGAGCGCTGCCCCTCCGAGCTGAGCATGGCGTCCGCGCTCGGCGCCCGCTACATGACGTTGACGCACGGTCTGAACACCGACTGGGCGGACTCCGCCACCGATACGCCCGAGTTCGACGGCCTCACCGATTTCGGCCGCGAGGTGGTGCGCGAGATGAACTGGCTCGGCATGCTGGTGGACATCTCGCACGTCTCGCCCAAGAGCATGAACGACGTGCTCGATACTGCCGAGGCGCCGGTGATCTTCTCGCACTCCTCGGCCGGCGGCGTGGTCGACTACGCCCGCAACGTTCCCGACCAAGTGCTGGGTCGCCTGCCCGAAAACGGCGGCCTGACCATGGTCAACTTCGTGCGCTTCTTCATCAACCAAGCCGTGCGCGCGCAGGCCGCCGCGCGCGCCGCCGAGGTTTCCCGACTCGACACCCTGTGGCCCGGCAACCCCGGCCGCCGCGCCCGCGATATCGCTGCATGGGACGCCGCCAACCCCGTGCCCGAATCGACCCTTGCCGATGTCGCCGACCACATCGACCATGTGCGTGACGTCGCCGGCATCGACCACATCGGCATCGGCTCCGACTTCGACGGCATCTCGTACGGCCCCGTGGGCCTGGAAGACGTTTCGACCCTCCCCGACCTGTTCGTCGAGCTGCTGCGCCGCGGCTATTCCGACGATGACATCAAGAAGATCGCCGGGCTCAACGTTCTGCGCGCGATGCGGCAGGCCGAGGAGGTGGCGGCGCGGCTGCAGAGCGAGCGCGGGCCGTCGTTCATGAAGCTCAGAGATTCCCGCTAGCGACGCTGCGGGGAGCTGTCGCGGCGCTGGCTCCACAACCATTCCCAGACGGCCGCGTTGTCGTAGGTTTGCGTCCACGAGTCGTGGTCGACCCCGGGATAGGTCGTCAGCTCGATGCGCTCGCCGCCGCGGGCCCGTATCGCCTCGACCATGTCGATCGACTCCTGCACGGGCACGACCGTATCCGCGTCGCCGTGGAAGACCCATATCGGAAGTTCCCGAAGACCGCGGGTGTAGCCGGCGAGCATGTCGTTGCCGCCGCCGCAAATCGGAATCGCCGCGGCAAAGCGCTCGGGGGCGGCTTGCAACAGCGCCCAGGTGCCGTAACCGCCCATACTCAAGCCGGTTACGTAGACGCGATCCTCGTCCACGTTGTAGCGCCCGATGATGTCGTCGAGCAGCGCCAGCAGGTCGTTGGTCCGGTACGTCCACCAGTCGCCCTCGGGGACCTGAGGCGAGATCACGATGGCGGGGAACTCCTGCCCGGACGCGATCAGCTTGGGCGGGCCGTGCAGTTTCAGGAGCTCTACATCGGCGCCGCGCTCGCCGGCGCCGTGCAGAAAGAGCAGCATCGGCACCGGGTCACCCGCCGCATCGTGGTCGGCGGGGACATACAGCAGATAGTCGAGCGTCACCGGCGTCTCGAAGCGCTCGGCCGATTGCCGGGCGGGCGACTGCCCGGCGCCGACGCCGACGACGATGCCGAGCGTCAAAATAATGGAAGCGACAGCGGTGGACGGTAGACGCATCTTTGATCTATCCCCTTTCCGTTCTCAATCGTAGGGGACGCGCCGGCCGTGTTCCACACGGGCGCCGGTGTGGATTACGGAGGTGTTCCACACGGACGCCGGCGCGGACCGCGCCGGTGCCTGATCGACAGGGGTTCTACTCGGTGACCAGCCGATATTTCTTGAGCCGTGTAATGCCCAAGGTGCCGGTCACCGACGCGAGCACGGTATCGCCGTCGACGAACAGGGGGATGTTGAATCCCTGCTCCGGCGCCGGCACGGAGCCGAGGAACTCGCCGGTGGTGAGCTCGAACACGTCGAACACGTAGGTGTTCGCCCAACACTCGCCGTCGTACTCTTCGTCGCCGCCCATCCCGCCGGATGAAATTTTCACGTCGGCGCCGGCAACGCCGGGTCCGGCGCTGATCATCATCCTCATTCCCCCGCCGCTGCCGCCGATCTCGGTGCACTCCGGGTCGGGCCGGCTCGGGCCCTGATGGACCACCCAGACGCGACCGGAGCGGTCGGCGCGAAAGCGCGTGAACGCGGCCTTGTGCGCCGGCACTTCCGACTCATCGAGCGCGAAGTCGGGCGCCATTCGCCGGAAATTGCTCACCGCCATGTCGGCGCGAAACGTCACCTCACCCGGGTCCACCGCCACCGGATTCCAGTTCTTCTCGACGATCGTCGTGTTGCCGGTCGGGGCGTGGATTTCGAAACGGTATTCGTTGCCGACGCCGACGATCATCTCGCCACCGGGCGCCATCACCCACTCATAGCTCGGTGTGAACGGCAGGATGGCCATCTGCCTCGAGTTGCCCATCATGTCGATCGACACCGTAGGTGGGTCGTATTCGATCGGCGGTGGAAAAAGCGGCTCGCCCACGAGCCCGTCGGGACCGATCGCCTGCATCCCCATGCGCACCTCGAAGTTGCCGCCGCTCTTCATGTTCGGCATCTCGAGAACGCGCGTGAAAATCTCGGCGTCGTACGTGATTTCCAGGCCCATGGCAGCCATCGGCGAGCCCAGCCGCCAGTCGTCAATGGCGCCTCCCTCCGAGTCGAAGATGTTCAGGCGGGCGCCTTGTACGTCCGTTACCAGGATGCGGCCGTCGTCCGTTACCGCCATCGCCACCGGCTGGCTGTACTCGCCCGGGCCCTGTCCCTGATTGCCGACGTCGAAGAGATAGTTGCCGTCGAGATCGAAGGCGCGCACCGCGGGAACCTGTGAGTCGACGATGTAAATTCGATCTTCCGTCGCCCAGGCCGACGTGATGGAGCCGAACAAATAGGGCTCGTCGCCCATCTCGACACCGCTGGAAAGCTCTTCAACCCGTTGCCCCTCGCCGCCCCAACGGGACCCCGACACCGTGCGTCCGGTG
>CBDUXW010000466.1:0-2952 GCA_965371275.1 uncultured bacterium
GTCTGGGTACCGTCGCCCAGGGGCAGCTCGGCCTCCATGAACAACTCGCCCGCCCGTTGCACCATCTTGACGAGCTCGGCGATGGGAATCTCGCGCAGCGCATCGCGTGCCTTTTGCGCTTTGCGCAGATCGCGCTCCACCAGGCCGCCGTTCGCCTGGCCGACCTCGGCGATGTCCTCACCGGTGGCGAAGTGAACGACCTTTTCGACCTCGAGGCTCTGGTAGGGTTCTCCCCACCGGAGGACCGGAAAATGGATCACGAACAACCTCCGTTTCGTTGCGCTGCTTGATCTTAGCGCAACACGGGGAGCAGGATTGCCGGCAATGAGGAGACGGAGCCCGCGAGTGGAATCGGCTTCACAGCGCGCTGAACGAGGTGTGCTGGCCGCCGCTTCGGCCGCCCTGATCTCGGTGGCACTTGCTTGCTCGCCGGGCACCGACGCCGGCTCGGGCGTCGATCTGCCACCTGTTGATGCCGAGGAGATGAACGTCGTTTGGTTCATCATCGACGATCTGGGCTGGCGCGATCTCGGCGTCACCGGCAGCACGTTCTACGACACGCCCAACGTCGATCGCCTGGCAGCCGAGGGCGTGCGTTTCAGCGACTTCTATACCGCCAGCCCGGTGTGCTCGCCGACCCGGGCCAGCTTCATGAGCGGCAAGCATCCGGCCCGGGTGCACATCACCAATTGGATCGGCGGCGAGGAAAACGGGATGTTGCTGCAAGCCGACTACGAGCGTCAGTTGCCGCTCGACGAGGTTACCGTCGGCGAGGCGTTCAAGGCGGCGGGCTATGCGACGGCGTACATCGGCAAATGGCACCTCGGTGACGGCGAGTTCCTGCCCGACGCCCAGGGGTTCGATACCACCGTGGCGGTCAACGACGCCGGCGAGCCGGCGACGTATTTCTGGCCCTACCGGCGGCGGGAGCCCTCGGCATGGGACGTTCCCGACCTCGAAGACGGCGTCGCGGGCGAGTATCTGACGGATCGGCTGACCGACGAGGCGCTCTCTTTCCTCGACCGGTATCGCGCCGAGCGCTTCTTTCTCGTGCTGTCGCACTATGCCGTGCACACGCCGATCGAATCCAAGGCGGAGCTCACCGCCAAGTACGAAGCCCGGGCCGCAGCCTTGCCGCCGACAGGCAACGCCGAGTTTCTGCCGGAAGGTACACGCGGCACCACCAAGCAACGCCAGGACCATCCTGTCTATGCCGGCATGGTCGAGAGCGCCGACGACAGCGTCGGCCGCGTTCTTGAGCGCCTCGACGAGCTCGATCTAACCGACAACACGATCATCGTGTTCGTTTCGGACAATGGCGGCTTGAGCACGTTGCGCCCGGGCCGCACCAGTATGCCGACGTCAAACGTGCCGTTACGCGCCGGCAAGGGCTGGTTGTACGAAGGCGGTACGCGCGCCCCCCTGATCGTCAAGTGGCCGGGTAGAGCGGAGGGCGGCAGCGTAAGCGCCGTGCCGACGACGAGCATGGACTTGTATCCGACGCTGCTCGAGATCAACGGCTTGCCGCTGCGCCCCGACCAGCATCAGGACGGCATGAGCCTTGCTCGCATCCTGCTGGGCGCTGACGACCTCGAGCGGCGGGAGGCCTTGTTCTGGCACTTTCCCCACTACCATGGCTCCGGCAATCGCCCGTCGGGCGCCGTGCGCGACGGCCGCTTCAAGCTCGTCGAGTGGTTCGAGGACGGGCGCGCCGAGCTCTACGACCTGTCTGTCGATCCGGGTGAGACCACTGATTTGAGCGCCCGGCAGCCGCGCAAAGCCGACGAGCTGCGTCGATTGCTTGGTAGCTGGCGCGTGTCGGTGAACGCCAACATGCCCACCGCCAACCCGGATTGGGAGCCGGCGCGCTAGCCGCCGGCGCAGCGGCCGCGATCACAGATCGCCCGCCCTCTCTTCAGTAGCTGACCGCCGGCTCGCGGTGCTCCACTGCGTGCATTACCAGGTCGGCAAGTGTCTTGAGGACCAGGAACAGCAACAACGCAAGTCTCCCGGGTCCGAGCATCGAGCCGAAGATGATCGTCAAGTGCAGCGGGACGACCCGCGCGTAGGGAAAGAACATCATCGTGCCGATGTTCGGGACCCGGGCCGCGTCGCGTTCGCGATTGTGCGCGTAGGAGAAGTAGTGGTTGGCGAAATACACCGCGATGCACAGGCTGACCCACCGCATGTCGGTTAGTTCGAGTGGGTCCTCTTTTAGAAGAAAGGCGAAATAGATCAGGTGGAAGAAGCCATAGTGGGCGGCGAAGAACAGAGCCACCTGGCGCTTCGTCTGCGGCGTTTCACTGACGGCGCGATTGTTCATCGTGAACCCGTCGGTCGCGAAGCGCTTCAGGTCGAGAATCTTCAAGACGCTGAACAGGCCGATGATGATGCTCTGACCCCAGTAGATCCACATCAGCACGCCGAGGTTCCAGCCCTCATAGAGGGCCACGACGATCGTGAAGGTGTTGGCCGCCAGGAGGGTGAGCAGGGATGAGGAAAAGCCCGGGCGGCTCACCGCGACCCGCTATTGGTCGTCGGGATAGCTGGGGGGCGTGGCGGCAGCTTTCTCGACCTGCAACGGATGTCGCCACTTGTAGAGAATAACCAGGCCGGCGCCGCCGGCGAGCGCGACCAGCAGCAAGATGAAGGCGCGTCGGTAGATCAGGTTGATCAGACGTTCACTTTCGTCGAAAGACTCCGCAACGGTGTCGTCGGCCAACGTCTTGATGCGCGCGAAGGCCCCGTCGATCCGCCCTTCCACGTTGGCGTTGACCTCGATGATCTGGCGTTCGATGTCGGCCATGATGGCGGCGCGTTCGACGTCGACGGCGGCGAAAATCAGCTCACGCTGGCGGTCGACCTCGATGACGAGCTGCGCACGCTCCGCTTCGATGAGGGGGCGGATTTCGGCGATCGAGGCCAGGATGTCCTCCTGTAATTCATCAGGAA
>CBDUXW010000467.1:0-2950 GCA_965371275.1 uncultured bacterium
GCCCCGGCAGCACGATGACGGCAAGAACGATGAGGGCGGCAAAACTCTTGGGCATCTGAATACGCATTGCATGCTCCGGTCGGCGTGCGAGTAGGTGGCGTCGGCGGCCACGTGACGTCCAGCGAAGTTGCGAAAGACGGGGAGCCTGATGATGCTGGTATCGAGTGCTCCCACTGTCAAGGCAAGACCCGCGATCAACGGACGGCACGTGGCGGGGAGGGGGGCGCCCTCCCACGAGCACATCCGAGATGTACCATTACGGCAGGGGCAGGGGAGCATCGTGATGACGCGTTCACTGGCAACAATTCTCGTTCTGGCGCTCGCCCTACCTGCGCCCGTCCTCGCCGCCGCCGTTACGCCGCCTACCGGCGCCCCGCACACAGCCTCGGTCCGGCAGCAAAACGACGAAGACCGCGAAGAGATCGAGCTCGGCCGGGAGGCCGACAAGGCCATCGAGGCCCAGTTCGGTTTCTATCAGGAAGACCCTGCCCTGCAGGAATACGTCGACCGCATCGGCGCGTCGCTGGCCTCGGGTTCGGAGCGGCCGCAGTTGCCGTGGACCTTCCGCATTCTCGATTCGCCGGTGATCAACGCCTTCGCCTTGCCCGGAGGTTTCATTTACGTCACCCGTGGGCTGTTGGCCTACGCCAACAGCGAAGCTGAGCTCGCCGGCGTGCTCGGCCACGAGATCGGGCACGTCACCGGACGCCACAGCCGCGGCCGCAGCCGCGCCTCGACCTGGCTGAGCATCGGCCTGCTGGCGGGCAGCCTGCTGTCGGGAGCCGTGCGCGACATCGTCAGTACCGGCCTGCCGCAGCAGTTCTCCGGTCTGTTCTTGCTCAAGTACTCGCGCGACCAGGAGCTTGACGCCGACGAGCGCGGTATCGGTTACGCCACGGCCGCCGGCTACGACCCGCGCGGCATCGGCGGGTTCTTCGAGACCCTGCAAAGCCTCGAGGAGCAAAGCGACCGCAAGCAAGTGCCGGGCTGGGTTTCGACCCATCCGCAGGTCGACGATCGCATCGAGCGCAGCGAGCAATGGGCGGCCGAGGCCGTGGCTCGCTACCGGCTGCAACCCGACGATCTGTTCGTCGGTCACCGCGAGATGCTGCAGGCGGTCGACCGGGTCGTGTTCGGCGAAAATCCCCGAGAAGGCTACGTGGTGGGCGATGACTTCTTGCATCCCGACCTGCGTTTCGCGCTGACGTTCCCCAGTGGCTGGACGGTCGGCAACGCACGCGACTCGGTGACGGCAACGAGTCCCGGCGAAACAGCCAGCTTGCAGCTAACGCTGCTGGAGGCCCCCGGTGACGGCGACATCGAACGGGTCGTGCGCGGTTACTTGCGCGATCTGAACGCCCGGGTTGCCGATATCGGTAGTCGCGACGACAACGGCCTCGAGGCCGTCGAGGCGGTGTTCCGCGTCGACGGCAGTCGCAGCTCGTATGCCGTAGTGGGGCACTGGGTGCTATACGAGGAGCGGCTGTACCGGATGCTGGGTGTTACCTCGCCGAGCGCCTGGCGCGACCATTCCGAGACGCTGGCGGCGAGCGCTCGCAGCTTCCGCGAGCTCGCCGACCCCGACAGCCTGGCGGTCGAGCCGGCGCGACTGTCGATCGTCGAAGTGGGCCAGAGACAGCAACTACGCGGTGTGTTGGAGGCCTATCCGGAGGTCTCCGTGGGCGCGCAAACGGTGGCGATTCTCAACCACCGTACGCTCGACGACCTCATTCCGGCCGGCAGCCTGATAAAGTTAGTATTCGGAGGTTCACAGCACCCTTGACGCCGTGAGGTCGGGGTGTGAACCTCCTGACGCCCGAGTCATCTCCCCATGGGTGGGCTGTGTGGGTTCCCTGCTCAGGCAGGCGCATACCGTTTCCCCGACGTGGCCGTATTGTGCCGTGAGCTCACGCTCACGGATGTAGGTGTGAAGGCTCCCCAAGCACGTAAAGGATTTTCAGTAATGTCTCCTGCCGGCGCGGAACGCTCGGTCATCACCGGGGCGCTCAAGAAGATCGACCGGCGGGTGCGCCTGAATCGCGTCCTTGAACAGCTTTCCATCGGCATCTGCGTGGTTCTCGGGGCGTTGGTGCTCGTCGAGATCGTCAAGCTGTTGGTGCCGGTGACGCCGCCGCCGGGTGTCGTGATCGCCGGTGCCGGGACGCTACTGGTCACCGCGTTCCTGGTGTGGTCGCAGTGGGGCGCCGGCCACCTGCCGCAGGCTGCCGCGGTCGCCGATGCCCGCGCCGATCTGCACGATGAGCTCAAGTCGGCGTACTGGTTTCTGCGCGAGGGCGACTCGTCGCCGTGGATCGACATCCTGGTGCAGCGCGCCGCCGCCTCCGCCGGCAAGCTCAACCCCAGCCAGCTTGTGCCCACGACGATTCCGACCCGCTTGTGGACGGCGCTCGGCCTGACGGCGTTGCTCATGATCCTCATGCTGTTGCCCATCGACGGGCCGCTGCTGGCGTTCGGTTCACCGATACTCGGTCCGAGCGGCCTGACCGCCGCGCAAGAAGAACAATTCGAAGACATTCGTGACTTGGTCGAACAAGCAGAGGCTCTCGAGGAGGCCGCCGACGTCGATGAGAACGCGCTGAGCCGGGAAGCCCGTGAGCGCCTCGAAGAGGCACTCGCCCAACTCGATCGCGAAGAGCTGTCGATGGAGGAATTGTTGCGGGAGCTGCGCGAGGCGCAGAACGCTCTGGAAGAGGGCAACCTCGAGATGAGCGCCATGGAGGAAGCGCTGAACGAGCTGGCCGCCGATCTCGCCACCTCCGATGAAATGAGCGAGCTCGCCGCCGCTCTGCAGAACCAAGATCTTGCCGAGGCGGCCGAGCTGATGCGCCAGCTCGCCGAGCAGCTGCAGAACATGCCGGCGGGTGAGGCCCAGGATCTGATGGACAGCCTGCAGCAGGCAGCGCAGGGCGACCAGCAGAGCATGGAAGAG
>CBDUXW010000468.1:0-2947 GCA_965371275.1 uncultured bacterium
GTGTCCGACTAGTGCACTTTGCAGGCTGGGCTCCGCCGGATCTTGTTTGCGATGGCCCACGACGAGCGGCTCTACCCCGACGCCAATCCCGCCGACCTGGTGCTGAAGAAGATGGCGGCCGGCAATTCGCTGTACGCTAACGACGGCAACGGCAACTTCCGCAGTGCCGGTGGCGATGCCGGCGGCCTGTCCGCCGGCTGGGCGTTCGGCGGCGGCTTCGTCGATTTCGACAACGACGGCTGGGAAGACGTCTACAGCCCGAACGGTTTCATTTCGGGCAAGACGATGCACGACACGTGAAGCCTCTTCTGGCGCCACGTTGTGGCGTCGAGCACCGCGGCGGAGGAAGCCGGCAGCGATGAATATCGCGACGATCACATGTCGCAGATCTTCAAGGAAGGCCTCTCGTTTTCGGGCTTCGAGCGTGACTACCTGGGCATGAGCCTGGGGCCTGTCGACGGCATCGACGCCGAACTGCGGGACGCCGGCGTCGGCGACAACGTCCGCTTTCTCGACATTTCCGGCGTCTCGGGAATTGATTCCCTCAGCGACGGGCGCGGCGCCGCCTTCGCCGACTTCGACAACGACGGCGACACCGATGTCTTCCTGGTGACCCTGCAGGGAACCGCCCACCACTTGTTCCGCAACAATGTCGGCAACCTGCAGAACTTCCTCCGCGTCAGCCTCGAGGGCACCGCCAGCGGCCGCGACGCGTTCGGCGCGATCGTCCGCGTCAAAACGTCGGCCGGCGTGCTCACCAAGGTCAAGGCGGGCGGCAGCGGCTACCTGGCGCAGCACGATCCCCGCCTGCTGTTCGGCCTCGGCGGCGACGAAGGCGTCGAGTGGATCGAGGTCTACTGGCCGAGCGGGAAGCAACAGCGAGTCGACGTCGTCGCCGCCAACAGCTCCATTCGCATCGTCGAGCCGGGCGGCGAGAGCCGGTTGGTCGAAACGATCACCGAGCATCGTTTCAACCTCGTCGACCCCCTCGGGCCCGAAGACGCGTTGTTCGCCAGCACCAACCTCGAACGCGGCGGCGTCTTTCCCAACCTGCTGGTGCAGCCACCGGCGGTCCCGGGATCGGATCCCCCAGCCACGCCGGCGGCCGGCGACGCGAGCCTGCAGACGCCGCTGTATGACCTGCTGCGACCCGGACGCAGCACGCTGCTGAACATCTGGGCCACCTGGTGCATTCCGTGTCGCAAGGAAATGCCAGAGCTCGAGATCCTCTATCCCGAGCTCGACGCCGTCGGCGTAGATCTCATCGGCTTGAGCATCGACACCAACAGGCGCAGTGCGGTAATCCCGTTCACCGAGAGCGTTGGCGCCACGTATCCGATCTGGCTGGTCGATGATGAGCGCTTCGGTGACATCTACATCGGCGACGAAGTCTTCGTGCCGATGAGCGTACTGCTCGACGACCAAGGGCGCGTGCTGCGAGTCTTCGGCGGCTGGTCACCGCAAACTGCGGAGGCGTTGCGCGAGCTGGCGAGCCAAGAGCTACGTTAGCAGGCCCCGATCGAGTCAGAGCTGAGCGCTGGCGTCTGCAGGTCTCTCGCGAAAAATTCACCACCTGATTGACAAGCCAAACCCTTTGTGCGATTTTCGCGGATATTCATATCCGAATAGGTTATTCGAACCGCGTGAGACAGCCCGTGCCACCCAGAAGCGTAGGAGGATCGATGGTCCGATCGTTCGCCATTTGGCCCCCTCGAGGGATCCCGCCCACCCTCGTACTGGTCGCGGTGTTGGGCTTGGGCACCGCGGCCGGCTGCGCCGGATCGTCGCCCCAGACCGCCGCACTCGCCGACGGGGAGGCCGTCTACGAGCGCTATTGCGCCGTATGTCATGGGCCGGAAGGCAACGGCCAGGGGCCCGCTTCGTATCTGCTGTTCCCGAAGCCGCGCAATTTTGCCGCCGGCAGGTTCAAGCTGCGGTCGACGCCGATGGGCAAGTTGCCCACCGACGAGGACCTCGTCCGAACCGTTACGAACGGAATCCCCGGGGCGGCCATGTTCGCCTTCCGCGAACTGCTGAGCGAAGAGCAGATCGGTGCGGTTGTGCAGCATGTGAAATCTCTCCATCCCGGGTTCGCGACAGCCGTCCCACTCACCGCCGACGAGCTACTGCAAATCCCGCCGACGCCGCCACGCACGGCGGAGCTAGTCGCGGCGGGCAAGGAGGTCTATACCACCTTCCGCTGCGCCCAGTGCCACGGTCCCGAGGGTAAGGGCGACGGCCCGGCGGCGCCGGGACTGGTCGATAGTGAGGGCTCCCCCTTCCCGGCCGCCGACTTCACACACGGCATTTACAAGGGCGGGGGTCAACCGCTGGATCTGTACCGGACCTTTCTGACCGGCATGGAAGGAACGCCGATGCCCTCGTACGCCGCCGCGATCCAGAGTGAAGAGCAGGCCTGGGCGCTCGTTTACTACGTCCTTTCCCTGGCTCCCGGAGGGGAGGCTCAACCTACGGCTGGAGACCCCGGCCCTGTCGTCGTGACGAGCGTCGATGACGCCGGCATCCTGGACGACCCGGCCGCCCCCGGCTGGGACACAGTGCCGGCACATCGCGTGTACGTGCGACCGCTGTGGTTTCGCTCGGGCTATTCGCCGATTGCCACCGTACGCGCCGCCCGCGTCGGCGACCAGATCGCGCTCTTGCTGGAGTGGCGCGACGCCACCCACAACGCCGAGGCGTTGCGTACCCAGGACTTCTCCGATGCCGCGGCCGTGCAGTTCGCGCTGACCGACAGCCCGCCGTTCCTGATGGGCCAGCCCGGGCCCGGAAACGACGTCGAAATCTGGTACTGGCGCGCTGCCCGGCAAGCGGCCCACGAGCGCGGCGAAATGCTCGGGTTGGAGTCGGTCTATCCCGACGTCGTCGCTGATCGATATTCCTTCGCCGACGATTCCGGAAGCGAAGCCGGTTCCCAAGGCGATGGAAC
>CBDUXW010000469.1:0-2946 GCA_965371275.1 uncultured bacterium
GTGTGGTCGCGTGCGGCTTGGTGAGGCGGGTGTGTCTCGGCGTGACCCCCCAACTGGGCTTGTCCCTCGCCTGGGGGGAGTTGTTTTTTTATCAAAAAACACACGACCGCGCTGCCTCGCTGTGGAGGAAAACGCGGTCTCCGGGTCTCAGGGTCGTACAACCACGGGTAAATGCTAGCCGCCCGGCCGAGGCGATGTCCAGCCCTCGGTTTACGGACACTAGGAGTCCGTCTCTTCCGGGAGTTTCAGCCCGATCCCGAGCTCGTCGAGTTGCTCCTGGTCGACAGAGGCCGGCGCTTCGGTCATCAGGTCGGTGGCGCTGGCCGTCTTGGGGAACGCCGTGACGCTGCGCAGGCTGTTCTCACCGGCGAACATCATGATAATGCGGTCGTACCCCATGGCGATGCCGCCGTGCGGCGGCGCCCCGTAGGCCAGCGCATCGAGCAGGAAGCCGAACTGGGCGTGCGCCTGGTCCTGGCTCATGCCCAGGGCCCTGAACACCCGGCTCTGCACGTCGGCCGCCGAGTTACGAATACTGCCGCCGCCGAGCTCGACACCGTTCAGGACCAGGTCGTAGGAGCGCGCCCGGACGCCATAGGGGTCGGATTCGAGCTTGTCGAGGTCGTCGGGATGCGGCGATGTGAACGGATGGTGGCGCGCCACCGCCCTGCCCTCCTCTTCGGCGTGCTCGAGAAGCGGAAATTCCAGAACCCAGACAAAATGGTTGCCGGCGTCCTCGGGAATCCAGCCCTCGGACTTGGCTAGGTCTTTTCGCACCGCTCCCATGGTGACGGCGGCAACCTCCCATTCGTCACCGGCGAGGAGCAATGCGTCACCGGTCTCGGTGCCGGTGGCCTCACACAACGCCCGCATGGTTTCCTCGCCGAGGAACTTGGCGACCGGCGATTTGAGCTCGTCGCCCGGCCGCAGGATCCACACCAGGCCCTTGGCGCCCTGGCTCTTGGCAAGGTCGGTGAGCTTGTCGAGGCGGGCGCGGCCGGCCGCGGCGCCGCCGGGCCAGCGCAACGCCTTCACGGCGCCACCGGATGCGGCCACCGAGCTGAAGGCCTTGAACTCGCTGTCGCGCACCTGCTCGGTGACGTCCTGCAGCTCGTGTCCGTAGCGCATGTCGGGAGCGTCCGACCCGAACCTGTCCAGCGCCTCACGGAACGTCAGGCGCGGAAACTCGGGGTCTGCCGGCAGATCGGCGACCTCGAGCAAGCGCCGCATCATGCCCTCGGTGAGCTCGATCACGTCGTCGGGCTCGACAAAGCTCATCTCGATGTCGATCTGCGTGAACTCGGGCTGGCGGTTGGCCCGCAGATCTTCGTCGCGAAAGCAGCGGGCGAGCTGGAAGTAGCGATCGAACCCCGAGATCATCAGCAATTGCTTGAAAAGTTGCGGGCTCTGCGGCAGGGCGTAGAACGACCCCTGGTTGACGCGGCTCGGCACCAGGTAGTCGCGTGCGCCCTCGGGCGTGGCACGCGTCAGAATCGGGGTTTCGATCTCGTAGAAGCCACGCTCGTCGAGATAGCGGCGCACCGCCAGCGACATCTTATGGCGCAACTTCAGCGACCGCTGCAGCGGTGGACGGCGCAGGTCGAGATAGCGATGCCGCAAGCGCAATTCTTCGAGGGCTCCGGAATCCTCTTCGATCAGGAAGGGCGGTGTCGCCGACCGCGCCAGCGTCCCGGCGCTGGTCACGCGCACCTCGATGCGCCCGGTCGGCAAGGTCTCGTTGATGGTGTCGCCGGGGCGCGCGGCGACGACGCCCTCGATCTCGACGACCCATTCCGGGCGCCACTCCTCGGCGACGGCGTGCGCCGCGGCGACTTCCTCCGGGTTGAAGACGAGCTGCACGACGCCGCTGCGGTCGCGCAGGTCGACGAAGATCAGACCACCGAGATCGCGCCGGTGCCACACCCAGCCCTGCAGGCGCACATCGGCACCGACCTCGCTATCGCGCAACTCACCGCATGTATGGGTTCTACGCATGTCTGTTCCCTTGCACCTACTCGCCTGACTGCAGCTCGTCGCCGAGCACCGTGGACAGGATGTCCAGTGCTACTTCGTGCTGCTCGCCACTCTCCATCATCTTCAGCAGGCAAACGCCCTTGGCAAGCTCGTCGGGCCCGAGGATCACGACGGCGGGGGCAGCCGAGCGATTCGCCGCCTTCATCTGGGCCTTCATGCTGCGCGATTGAAAGTCGGTCGTGCAGCGAAATCCGGCAGCGCGCAGGCGGCGCATCAACGCCAGCGCCTCGCCGAGGAGGTCGTCGCTCACGGTTACCACGTAACAGTCCAAGGCTCTTGCCGGCGGGCCCTCCGGCAGCGCCATCACGATACGCTCGAGGCCGGCGGCGAATCCTACACCCGGCACGTCGTCGCCGCCCATCTGCGCAACCAGGCCGTCGTAGCGGCCGCCACCGAGCAGCGCGTCCTGGGCGCCGAGCGCCGTCGATGTGATCTCGAAGACCGTGCGCCGGTAATAGTCGAGGCCGCGAACCAGGCGTGGCTCCACTGTGTACTCGATGCCCCAGGCGTCGAGGTAGCCGCAAACTTCGTCGAAGTGTCGACGGTTGTCGGCGCTCAAATGGTCGAGCATCGTCGGCAGCCTGTCGATGACCGCTTTGTCCCGGGGGTCCTTGCTGTCGAACACGCGCAGCGGATTCACCTCGTGGCGCCGCTGTGAATCGGCGGACATCTCGTCGAACAACCGGCGCTGCGCCTCGACGAGGTGCTCCATGTACGCGGGCCGGTCTTCACGGTCGCCCACGCTATTGAGCTGCAGGCCCAGCGGTTCGATCCCCAGGCCGCCCAACCAGGCCATCGCCATCTCGATGATCTCGGCATCGACACCGGCCGATTCGGAGCCCAGAGCCTCTACGCCGATCTGGTGGAACTGCCGGTAGCGGCCCTTCTGCGGCCGCTCGTAACGGAACATCG
>CBDUXW010000470.1:0-2942 GCA_965371275.1 uncultured bacterium
CATGGCCGACTACCAGGCCCAGTTCGATGCCGCGCTCAAGGTACGCGATCTCACCGTGAGCGTCGCCGAGCTGATCCGCACCGTCGACAGCCTCAACGAGCAGGTCGAGAACGTCGAGGGCCAGATTCGCGACGCCGACATCGACAACCTCGAGCAGATCGTCGAGCAAACCGGCACCGCCACCACCCAGCTCATGGAGCTGCAGGACAAGCTGCGCCGGCCGTTCCCGAACATGGGCTACCGCCAGTTCCCGCGCCTGTCTGAGGAGCTGCGTTCGCTCAACGGCAACATCATGAGCGCCCAGTCGCGCCCCACCCAGGGTCAGTTGACCGCCCTGGCCGAGCTCGACACCGAGGCTCAGGAGCGCATCGCCGAGCTCAACGAGATCATCGCCACCACCATCGAGGAGCTGAACCGGATGCTGGGCGAGTACCCGAAGGTGATGACGCGGTGGTCAGGGGGGCAGCAGTAGCTCCCGCCAACGGGTACATTCCGTCGCTCGGTGGGCCATAGAGCCCGCTGCCGGCGCCTTGGTTTCGGCGTTCCCGCCGTATACTTGCGGGACGATGCAGCCTCGTTCTTTCCGTTGGATCGGCACGCTGTACGCGCCCGTCTGGTTGGTGCCGCTGGCGTTGTACACGCTGGCGTTCACCGCCGGTGGCGTGGTGTCTTTCTATCAGGCGCTCGCCATCGCCCTGTACTACACGCTCCCCCCTGCCGTCTTCGGCGTCGGTGTGATCCAAGCGTGCATGGCGATGCCATGGTCGAGCGAGCGTCGGGCACAGTTTTTTGCCAAGCACGTTGGGCTCGACGTAATGTTTGCTGGGCTCTGCGCGGCCACGACCGTCGCGTTTTTCAGGCTGCACCCGATTTTTCCCGAAGAGCTCGCTGCCGCCGAGGGCGGCGAGCGGGGGATCTTCGTGGGTATGTTCTTTCTCGGCTCGTTGGTGTACTGCCTGTTGGTGGGCTTCACCTACGCGGCCATCGGTGAGAACCGCAGGCAAGAGCAGGCGGCCGCCGCGGCGCGCGCCGAGGCGTTGCGGGCGCAGGCGGAGCTGAAGGCATTGCGCGCGCAGGTCAACCCGCATTTCCTGTTCAACACGTTGCATTCACTGATTGCTCTGGTGCGCAAGGACGCGCGCGCGGCCGAGGAGGCGCTCGAGCAGTTCGGTGACCTGATGCGCTACGCGTTGCGTGTGCAGCAGGAAGTGGGCGACGAGGTGGCGCTCGCCGAGGAGTGGGCGTTCGCGCGCGATTACCTGGCGCTCGAGAAGCTGCGCCTCGGCGAACGCTTGCGGGTACACACGGACATCGATGACGCCGCCTTGGCGCACAGCGTGCCGGCGTTCTCGTTACAGTCACTGCTGGAGAATTCGATCGGCCACGCTGTCGCGCCACGCGCGGCCGGCGGCGACGTGTGGATTCGAGCCGCAGCGAGCGGTGGGAGGCTGACGCTCGAGGTGCGCGACGATGGACCAGGCGCCGCCGAGGAGGACATCGAGGCCTCCGACGGCACCGGGCTGCGGCTGTTACGTCGTCGTCTCGCCGCCCTTCATGGCGATGCCGCGACCCTGACCACGAGATCCGACGACGATGGCTTTTCGGTGATTGTCGAATTGCCGGCGCGGGTGACGTCGTCTACGGAAGAGGGACCGGTCACGTGAAGGTCACAGCGCTCATCGTGGAAGACGAGCCGCTGGCGCGCGAAAGCCTGCGCGAGCTCGTCGACGAGATCGATTGGCTGGAGGCCATTGGCGAGGTGGCGGACGGCAAGGCGGCGGTCTGTTTTATCGACGACCGGGAGCCTGATGTGGTCTTTCTCGATGTCGAGCTTCCCGAGCTGACCGGTTTACAGGTACTCGAGCGTATCCGCCATCGGCCCCGCGTAGTGTTCACCACGGCCTACGATCGCTACGCGGTCACTGCCTTCGAGTTCGAGGCCGTCGACTATCTGGTAAAGCCTTTCGGACGCCGGCGGTTCCGCGAAACCCTCGACCGCCTGCGGCGGCGGATGGAAGAGCAAGGTGCGCCGGCAGCCGGGTACGAGGCCGAGCATGCGGCGCTCGGCGGACCGCTGCCGCGGCGCCTGTTCGCCAAGACCGGCACCCGCATCGTGCCGGTCCCGGTCGATACGATCATGAGGCTGGAGGCGGCCGACGACTACGTCGAGGCGCACTGTCCGGACGCTTCGCACATCCTCGATCTCACGCTCGGTGACCTCGAGTCGAAGCTCGATCCCGATCGCTTTTGCCGTGTGCACCGCTCGCACATCGTCAACCTCGACTACGTCGCTGAAATGCGACGTTACGACGTGCGGCGCCTCACCATTTGCATGAACGACGGCACGCAAGTGGTGGCGAGCCGCTCCGGATCGAAGAGGCTGCGCGACCGGATGCCCTAGCAGGCAACCGGGCACTGCGACACCCCCGAGGAACTCGTTCGGTCACTCCTGCTGCAGGGCACTCACGGGATTCACCCTGGCGGCGCGATAGGCCGGCAGGAGGCTCGCCACCACCGTCACGACGAACAGCACCGCGGCGACCACTGCAGTGGTGTCACCGCTCACCGTAGCGAACCCTGCCATGATCGAGCGCAGCACCCCGAGGAGGGGGATCATGAGCAGGCCGCCGATGCCGAGCCCGACGGCCGCCAACAGCACACCCTGGCGCGCCACCATCCACACCACGCTCCTGCCCTCGGCGCCCAGCGCCATGCGGATGCCGATCTCGTTGCGGCGCTGGTTTACCGAGTAGGCCAGCACGCCGTAACTCCCCACCGACGCCAGGAGTATGGCGAGGATCCCGAAGCCCCCGAGTATGGTGTTGAAGATGTCGATGCCGGCGAAGTTCCGTTCGGTTACCTGGTCTAGTGTCATCGCCTGCGACAGGGTCAAGTCGGGATCGAGCCCGCGCAGCGCCGCCCGCAGGGGCTCGGCGAGCAGC
>CBDUXW010000471.1:0-2940 GCA_965371275.1 uncultured bacterium
CCATCGAAAAAGAACGCTTCATCGATCGACTGCGCCGCTTCTCGCCGCGCCGGCTGACGCTGGCGGCGCTCGGTGTGTTGTGCGTCGGACTCGCCGCCATCGGCGTGGTTGTGCCCGGTCTCCCGACCACGATCTTCTTGATCATGGCCACCTACTTGTTCACGCGTAGCTGCCCATGGCTCGAAGAACGGCTGATCCGCAACCGCCTCTTCGCACCGTTTCTCGGCTATCTCGATGGTTCGGCGAAAATGCCGCTGCGCGCCAAGATCACCACGATGATCGTCATGTGGTCGTTTGTCAGCTTCAGCGTGTGGGTACTCGCCACGACGATCAACGCGCAGACCTGGGTGCTTGTCATGCCGCCGGCTGCCGCGCTCGTGGGTACGTGGTTCATCGCCCGCAGCGGCAACCGACGCCAACCGGTGGCGCCACAGTAGCGGGAATTCGACACCGGCCACGCGAATGCACCGGCTTCCGATGGTGGAGCTGCTCAGTCGTCGCGCAACACCGTCGCCGGATCGAGGCGCGCAGCGCGGCGCGCCGGGACGTAGGCTGCCGAGACGGCCACGAGGGCGAGGATTGTAGCCACCGCGACGAGCGTCATGGGCTCGACGGCGCCGACGCCGTACAGCACGCTTTGCAGCGCACGCATCACGGCGAGCGCGCCCAGTGTGCCGAGCACCAGGCCGATGAGAGTCAGCTTGAGCCCCTGGCTGCACACCATCCCGAGGACGTTGCCGGATTCGGCGCCGAGTGCCATGCGGATGCCGATCTCCCTGCGTCGCTCCTCGACGGAGAACGACATCACGGCATAAATTCCGATGGCCGCCAGCGTCAACGCCAAGCCGCTGAAGATGATCAGTAGCCCACGCATGGCGGTATACGTCGAGAGCTGCGCTTCCACGACCTCGGTCAAGGTGCGGACCAGCATCATCGGCTGGTCGGGATCGAGAGCTTCGATCTCGCGGCGCACCAGCGAGATCATCGCCGCCGGGTCGGTCGCGCTCTTCACCATCAAGTAGCCGCTGTAGCCCCACCATCGCGGCGTCTGCCGAAACGGCAAATAGGCCTCGATGCGCGACGTTTCCTCGATCTCATAGTGGCGCACGTGGCGCGCCACGCCGACAACGGTGCGGTACACGGGAACCGGGTCTTCATCTTCCGAGGGTCGCTCCCGTTCCATGGTGAGGCGCTTGCCGATCGGATCTTCGCCGGGCCAGTACTTTTCAGCCATGGTCTCGTCGATGATGACGACACGCTGGGCACCGACGATGTCGCGGTCGTCGAACTTGCGACCGCGAATCATTTCGATCCCGAGCACGTCGAAGTGATCGATGTCGGCGAGGTAGTAGAGCACCGAGTCACGTCTGTCGCTGTCGTTCGGGTCGACGCCCTCAGGCGAGATGTTGGTTTCCCAGCTGTTGCCGGACAACGGGAAGATCTGGCTGATCGAAGCGTTCTGCACCCCGGGGAGCGCTTTGACCCGCTGTGTGAGCTCGGTGAAGAAGGCGCGCCACTTCTCCTCGGTGTCGTACTTGCTTTCGGGCAGGGGGATCCGCGTCGTGAGAACGTTGGTCTCGTCGAAGCCCTTGTCGACCTGGCGCAGCTGGTCGAGGCTTTTTACCAGCAGGCCGGCGCCGGTCAACAGCATCAGCGACAGGCTGATTTCGGCAACCACGAGCCCGGAGCGTAGCCGTCGGCGGTCGACGCCGGAGCTGCCGCGGCCGCCCTCTCTCAGCGTGTCGACGATGTCGGGCCGGGCGCTGCGCAGCGCCGGGGCGAACCCGAACAGCAGTCCTGTGAGCATCGACAACACCAAGGTGAACGCCAGCACGTTGGAGTCCATGCCGATGCTGCCGACCACCAGCTGCGGCAAGCTGTCGGGCAACGCTCCGACCATCACCTGGATGGCGAGCGCGGCGAGCACCACGCCGAACACGCCGCCGCTGGTGCCGAGAATCATGCTCTCAGTGAGTAGCTGGCGAATCACCCGCGAGCGACCGGCGCCCAGGGCGGCGCGTACGGCGAGCTCTCGTTGCCTGCTCTCGCCGCGTACCAGCAAGAGGTTGGCAACGTTGGCGCAGGCAATGAGCAGAACCAGGCCGACGGCGCCCATCAGGATCAGAATCGGCGTTCGCACGTCGCCCACGTACAGCTCGGTGAGCGTGATGAGCTCGGCAGTCGCCGCGTTCTCGTCTTCCTCCGCCTGGATTCGGGCGATGACGCGATCGAGGTCCTGCTGGGCCTCGGCAATCGAGACGCCGTCCGCGAGGCGGGCGATGGCCCGGGTTCCCGAGGAGCTGCTGCGTTGATCCCAATTCAGATTCTCGGAAAACAACCCCAGGGGAACGAACACCTCGTCGTTGGGAGATGGGAACGCGAACCCCTCCGGCAACACGCCGACGATCGTGAACGGTACGCCGTCGAGCATGATCGCCGACCCCACTACGGCCGCATCTGCCGCCAGCCGGTTTTGCCAAAATGCATATGTGACCACCGCGATGGGCACAGCACCCGGCTCGGTCTCGTCGGCATCGAACACGCGACCCTGCGCCGCACTGACGCGCAGCACCTCGAAGAACTCACCGAGCACCTGACGCATACGAACTACTTCCGGGCGATCGAGCCCCGTGAGCACCGTGTTGGCGCCGCGGTAGGCAGCGAAGCTTTCCCACGAGCGCGCCTGCTCCTTCCAATCGTAGTAATTGGGAATCGACAGCGAGATACCGAAGCCGCGATACGAAATCGGGTTGGGCGTCACCAGCCGGTCGGTCTCATCGAAGGGCAGGGGGTCGACCAACACGGCGTTGACGACGCTGAAGATGGCTGTGTTGGCGGCTATTCCCAGGCCCAACGTCAGCACGACGGCAGATGTGAAAGCAGGCCGCTTGCGCAGCGTTCGGAGGGCGAAACGGATGTCTTGAAAGATGGTGTCCACGT
>CBDUXW010000472.1:0-2924 GCA_965371275.1 uncultured bacterium
CCGTGGACGCCATCTTCATGGACGAAGAGGTTCCGGAGAAGTGGGACAGCTTCACGGCGTACAACTACGTGCTCTCGGGGATGGACCCACCGGCATAACGACTTCCCGGTACGCAGCTCGTGAAAAGATTCTGGCCAGGGGCTACGGTCCCTGGCCTTTTCTTTGCGCGCAACCCGGCGCCAGGCGCGGGCTGCTGCTTGCGGCACGGGACCGTTAGGGGTCAGCTCATTCGAACTCGATCTCGAGCGACTCGACGGTCGGCTCGCGCCGGTATCGGCGCACGGCGAACCAGGCCTCGAACGACAGCCAGATCCCGATCACGAACAACGTTGTCCCGGTGGCCAGCAACGTCCAATCGCGGGCCATCCAGAATTCGCGGATGTTGCTGATCATCGCCGAGAGTGTAGAAACCAGCATGAACACCATCGGGACGACGGTGTACACGATCGGCTTGCCGCGTTGCAGCAGGTACAGCGTGACCGCCAGCAACGCCAGCCCGGCCATGAGTTGGTTGGTGGTCCCGAACAGGGTCCACAGCGTCAGCCCGGCGGCCTGGCCGCCGACCTCGTAGAAGGCGAAAAAGCCGATTGCCGTGATGGCTAGAACCGACGCGACGTAGCGGTTGCCGAGCAACGGCAGCTTCACCGTTTCGGAGATTTCGGCGATGTTGTAGCGCAGCAGCCGGGTCGCGGAATCGAGTGTCGTCAGCGCGAACGACACGACGATCACGGCGATGAACGCGCTGCCGATCTCGGCGGGTACGCCCAGACCCTCGAGGAATCGCGACGTGCCGCTGATGAAGGCGCCGATGTTGTTGCCCAGCCCGTCCGCGTTCTCCCAGCTCGAGTAACGCGCCAACCATTGGTCGCGGGAAATGAACCCGGCGGTGCAGGCCAACACGGCCATGAGACCGAGCAACGACTCACCGATCATCGCCCCGTAGCCGATGAACTTGGCGTCCGGCTCGCTGTTGAGCTGTTTGGCGGTGGTGCCGGACGACACCAGAGAGTGAAAGCCGCTCGCCGCGCCGCACGCGATGACGATGAAGACGAACGGGAAGATGGGCGGTGCGCCCGGCGGGTTCAAGTCCACCGCTGGGGCGACGAATTGCGGATTGCTGACGAACATGCCGACGTACATGCCGCCGAGTCCCAAGTACAGCAGCAGGCTGTTGATGTAGTCGCGTGGCTGCAGCAACGTCCACACCGGCAAGACACTGGCGGCGAAGGCATAGGCGAGGAGCAGCCACTTCCACTGCCCCAAGCTGGGCCCGATGATCGGGTTCGAGAGGCCGAGGTAGACGAACGCCAGCATCGCCACGAAGGCGACGACCGTAACCCGCGGCAGCGAGTAGCCGTGCTTGTATATCAACACGCCCATGATCGTGGCAATCACCATGAGCGCCGCAGTCGGGAGGACCGCCTCGGGATAGAACTCCGGCGAGAAGAGTTGCGCCACGACGTGCACGAAAACGCCCATCGCCAGCGAGATCAGGAAAAAGATGATGGCGTGGAACAAGCTCTTGGCGCGGCGGCCGATGAGCCCTTCCGCGACCTTACCGATCGACATGCCCTTGGCCCGTATCGACACGCAGAGGGCGCTGAAATCATGCACCGCACCGACGAACACGGCGCCTACCACGACCCAGATCATCGCCGGTAGCCAGCCCCAAATCACGGCGATCGCCGGGCCCAGCATCGGCGATAGACCGGTGATCGAAGCGAAGTGGTGGCCGAACAGCACGAACTTGTTGGCCGGCACGTAGTCGACCTCGTCGCGCAACGCGTGGGCCGGCGTGACCCGGTCGGGGCTCAGCTCGTAGAGGCGCTTCGCCAGGAACGTCGCGTAAAAGCGGTAGGCCAAGGCATAGGCGATAAAACAGATCACGGTTGCGAACAGAGGGTTCATCGGCAGGGCTTTCCTTCTAGTCGATCAAGGTCGGCGGCCCGGAGCTCATGGGTCCCGACCGATCACGCTGTCAGCTTCTTCGGGGGCGCTGATTTCAAGCTCGTTGTTGACCTGGGTGACACCGTGTACACCGCGGCTGATCAGTTCTGCAAGTTGACGTCGCTCGGCGGACTGTACGTTACCCGAGAGCGTCACGATCCCGTCGTCGGCGGTCACGTCGATGTCGCCGAAGAGCTCGAAGTCCTTCTGTAATGCCAGCGCGGCGCGGACGGCGGTCACCGTGGCCGCATTGGTGACGACCTCGCCCGTTTGCTCGCGAAATCCGGTCCAATCGATGGGTCCGAAGACGAAATGGGCGATGGCGATACCGATGACGATACCGCCGAGCAATGTCAACGCAGCCTTCATCATGGCCCATGTCTATACCACATGGAGTCGAGCGACGGTCACTACATTCAGTTGGTACACTGCCGCCATGCATACACCGAAATCGAAATGGAGGCGCCGCCGCCCGGTGCTAATTGGCGCCATACTCGTGGCCGCGGCGGCGATCCGGCTGATTGCTCCGGGGTTCGGGCCGGGACCCGCCGCCGCCCAGTCGGCGCTGCAGCAGCTACGCAACGTCGGCAAGGCACAGTACGAGGAAGGTCAATACGCGCCGGCGATCGACGCCTTCGCCCAGGTCGCCGCGGCACCCGAAGCTACCGCCCAGGACCATTTGAATCTGGCGCTGTCGCTGTTCCGGAATCGTGACGACGGGGCCGCGGCGGCGGCCGTCGCCGCGGCCGGAGCCCTCGATCCGAACCTCGCCGGCGTGCCGTATGTGAGCGGTCTGATCGCCAAGCGAGACGGGAATTTCGAGCGCGCCCGACAGCAGCTCGAGGCGGCGCGCCGCCTCGATGAGACCGCCCCGGCCATCCGCTACAACCTCGGCACGGTGTACGCCCAGCTCGGCGACGAGCAAGCGGGTGCGGAGTTCGACGTGGTCATCGCGATGGGCTTCGACGTGGGTTTGC
>CBDUXW010000473.1:0-2906 GCA_965371275.1 uncultured bacterium
CCGCGCAATGGGACTTCGGCCTCGCGGTGATCGGCGACTTCGGCTTCGACTTCGAGCGCGGCCGCCAAGATCGGTCCGCCCATCCGTTCACCACGTCTTTCTCGATGACCGATGTTCGCCTGACCACCCGCATTCACGAGGACTTCCTGCCGGCCGGATTGTTCGGCACGCTGCACGAGTGCGGCCACGGCCTCTACGAGCAGGGTGTGGCCGCCGACCTCGACCGCACGCCCTTGGCCGGCGGCACCTCGCTCGGCATGCACGAGTCGCAGTCGCGGCTGTGGGAGATCCTGGTCGGTCGCAGCAGGCCCTTCTGGAAGCATTACTACCCGGCGCTGCAGGCGGTGTTCAACGACCAGCTCGGTGACGTGCCCGTCGATGCTTTCTATCGAGGGATCAACCACGTGTGCCCCAGCTTGATCCGCGTCGAGGCCGACGAGGTCACCTACAACCTCCACATCATGCTGCGCTTCGAGCTCGAGAACGCGCTTCTCGAGGGGCGGGTCTCGGTCGCCGAGTTGCCGGCGGCGTGGAACGAGGGCATGGAGCGCTACCTGGGAGTCGTGCCGACCACCGATGCCGACGGCGTCCTGCAGGACATCCACTGGTCGATGGGTGCGATCGGCTACTTCCCGACCTATGCCCTCGGCAACCTCATGTCGGCCCAGATCTTCGCCCAGGCCCAAACCCAGCTCGACGACCTATCCGGCCGGATCGCCGCCGGCAACTTCGCCGAGCTGCACGCCTGGCTGCGCGAGCACATCTATCGCCACGGCCGCAAGTTCACCGCCACAGAATTACTCGAGCGCCTCGGCTGTGGCCCGCTGTCAGCAGAGGCCTGGCTTACTTATATCCGCGACAAGTACGCAACGCTGTAGCCACAACGTGCTACGGACACGCTAGACGTGGAGCTTGGGATAGCCGAATGGTTGCGCAGGGGCGATGTCCCTCCACCGCTCCTGGCTATTACCTCTGCCGCCCCCCGCGCCGTCCACCCTTGCCACTGTCCCGCGGCTTGACCAGATCGGAGCGCTCCTCGAGGTGCTCGTCCATCTTGAGGTGCGGTACGCCCTCCAGCAGCCATGGGGGCGCGTCGATGCCCTTGAGGTGGTAATCGAAGAACTCGCGCATGCGCACGGTGTAGTCCTTCTGGTTGGCGGGCACGCGCAAACCGTGGTTCTCGCCCACGTACTGGAGCATGACGACGTCCTTACCGAGGCGGCGTAGGGTGTTGTAGTACTCGATGCCCTGGTTCCAATCGACGGCGCCGTCCTTGTCGTTATGCAGCAGGATCAGCGGCGTATTGACGCGGTCGGCGAAGAACACCGGCGAGTTGCGGATGTAGGCGTCGGTGGCCTCGAGATAGTCGCCCGTGAAGCGGCCCTGGCTGCTCTCGAAGATCGCCATGTTGCCGCCGCCCGAGTTCCAGTAGATGGAGCTGTACATGCTGATCATGTTGGTCAGCGGCGCGCCGGCCACGGCGGCGGCGAACCTGTCGGTCTGGGTGATCAGGAACGACGTCTGGTAGCCGCCCCAGGAATGGCCGTGCAAGCCGACCTTGTCGGCGTCGACCACGCCCGTTTCGATGGCCGCGTCGACCGCCGGCAGCACGCACCACACCGCCGACATGCCCGGGTCGTTGATCGTGTACACGATGTCGGGCATGAGAACGGCGTAGCCGTTGCTGGTGTACACCGACTTGTTGAAGCCGTTGGCCGACGGCTGCTGGTAGTTGTTCAGCCCCTGCGACAGCTTCTCGTAGATGTACACGATGGTCGGGTACGAGTCGCCGGGCTGGTAGTTGGCCGGCAGAAACAGTGCCGCCTGCAACTTGTCGCCCTGCTCGGATTCGTAGTCGATCAGGCGGGCGCCCGCCGACCAGGTGAAGTCGGCCTGTTGCGGATTCGCGTCGGTCAGCTTGTCGTTGCCGGCGAACGAGGCATCGGTGATGTAGTAATCGGGATAGCGGGTGTTGTCGGCCATCGTGTAGGCGAACACGCCGGCGTCCTCAGCCTTGATCAGGCCGGAGTAGGCGACGTCGTTCCACCGCAGCATTTCGACGCCCGCGGTGCCGGCGGCAATGCGGCCGATGCCCGACTTCTTGGTCCACTCGCCGTATGGCGCCAGGTACACGTCCTGCGCCAGGTCGATGCCCTCTTCGTCGGGATCGAGGCTCAGGCGGCGGCGGTAGCGAATTTGCTCGTCGGCGCCGTTGACCGTCAGGTTGACGCCTGCACCGCCGTGCACCGGCACGTTCCAGATGTCCCAGTTGTCGTACAGCAGCACCGATTCGCCGCCCTTGGTCCAGCCGATCGAGCGGATCGGCGGATCCTGAATGTTGTGGTCGTCCTCGGTGTTGATGAACGAGGTGTCGACGTTCTCGGTGATGTTGTAATGGGCGCCGGTGGCGAACTCGTAGGTGCGGTAGTCGCCATCGTCGAAATACAGGATGTGGCTGCCGTCGGGTGACACCTCGTTGACCCAGCGGGCGCGCTCGAGCGCCAGCGTGCGCTCGCCGGTGTCGACGTCGACCACGTAGAGGTCGGTGTAGCGGCGGCCGTCGAGGTTGCCCATCAGCTCGTAGCGGCTGACGTCGCGGCCGGTGGCGAAGTTTTGCTCCGGCGCCATCGTGACGTTGCGCACGTCATCGTCGGCGAGGCGTACGAAGCGCTCTTCGTCGACGTGGTAGACGGCCAGGTAGCTGAAGTTGCGATCGCGGGTCTCCTCCACCTGTTGCATCGACTGCAGGCGATCGTCTTTCCAGTGCCAGATCACCAGATCGGGTTTCTCGGGCTCGTCGTCGCCGCGGCCGCTGCGCCGTGGCTCATCGGCCTCTTCTTCCTCGTCGGGCTGACCCTCTTCCTCTTCTTCCTCGCCGGGCTCACCCTCTTCCTCTTCGCCCGGGT
>CBDUXW010000474.1:0-2878 GCA_965371275.1 uncultured bacterium
GTGCCGAGGTACCCGCGGACCTCCGCCTGGCAGCCACGAATTATTTCGACGGGAACTACGTCGACGCGAACAGGATCCTCACGGTGACCGGCTATCCCGACGATAGCCGGGCCCAGGCCCAGGTGTATTTGCTGCGCGCCGCGGCGCGACTTGCCTTGTACATTGCCGGCGGCGAAGAAGACGAAACTCTCTACGACCAAGCGCTGCTGGATGCACGCGACTGGATCAACATGGGGGGCATAGAGCCGAGTCCGAAGTACTTTTTTCCGAGAGTTGTAACGTTGTTCCGCGTCGCCAGGGAAGCCGGGCGCGACTGAAGCGTGCCGGCTTGCGACAATTCAGGTAAGCGGGCGCGAGCGTGGCAGGTTGCCGCATCGCACCCTTGATAAGGGAGATCCGTTTTGCTCAGACAGCGTTCGCGCACCCTCGCCTTGATCGCTCTATCGGGATTGCTCCTCGCCGCCGCGCCCGCCTGGGCGCAAACAAACGATGAGGTCAACGCCGGCGTCCAGTTCAACTTCACGCCGCCGGGGGCGCGCAGCCTGTCGCTGGGTGGCGCCTTCCTGGCGACCGCCGACGACGCCAGCTCAGCGGTCACCAACCCCGCGGGCTTGATCGGCTTGACGCGCGTTGAATTCTCCATCGAAGGGCTCTACGACCGCATCACACACCGCTTCTCGAACGCCGGCAACGGATCCGGCACCGCATCCGGAATGGGGGTCGATACGATTCCGGGGGTCGTGCAGGGGGAGGCGACGGAAGGCATTTTCGGGGTCTCGTTCATGTCGGCCGTCTACCCCGGCAGTCGGTGGTCGGCGGCGCTGTATCGCCACGAGCTCGCGGACTTCAGAACCTCGTACACCCGGCAAGGGCCGTTCTTCAACTCGACCGTCGCGAACGGTGCGCTGCGCAGAGTGTTCCCTGCGATCGCGGCAATGGACCTGAGCATCACCAACTTCGGTGTCGCCGGGGCCTACAGCGTCACCGACAACTTCTGGCTGGGCGCCGCGATGTACGTCGGCGACTTCGGGATCTCGTCGAGTATCGAGCGTTACAACCCCCGGCAGGGAGCGAGTGGCGTGGAGGGGCGCACGAACTTGGTGAGCCCGCCGAACTTCTCGCCGGAAAATCTCGCCAACGCCCAGTTTCAATCGGGTGTTGACCGCGGTGTCGGGGGCACGGTGGGCGCCGTGTGGATCATCAACGATCAATGGCGAGTGGGTGCCGTGGCTCGGCCCGGCCCTTCGTACGAGTATGTGGCCCGATCGGTGATCGGACCCAATGATCCCCAGGGTATCCCCGGCACCGTGAAGACGCTGCCCGCCGAGTTCAAGGTACCGGATCAGTACGGGATCGGGCTGTCCTACCAGCCCACAACAACATGGCGCGTCAACTTCGACTACGACCGCATCCAGTACTCACAGATGACCGACAACCTCACCAAGATCCTCGACGATCGCTCGGACGACGTGACGGCGGAGGACGCCAACGAGCTCCACGTCGGCGTCGAGTACACCGTTTTGCGCCGCAATCCGATCGCGTTGCGCGCCGGTGCTTGGTACGAGCCCGATCACCGCTTCGTATATCGGGGCGACCCGGTGCTCGACGTTGAACTGCGCGAGCTCAACGTCTTCCGACCGGGTGACGACCAGTGGCACGTCAGCGGGGGCTTCGGCATCATCCTCTCGGACCGATACCTCGTCGACGCTGCGATCGACTACTCTGAATTTCGCACCCAGGCGACGGTCTACTTCACGATTCAGTTCGGGTCCCCGGGCTCGACGTCGACGGGCACTGGCGAGGCAGAGGCCGCTGAGCTGCCGCTCAGGAAAAGGAATCCGTCTGTGGCCCGGGACTGACCTCGATAACCCCGTCGGCGCTGATCGTCACCCACTGACCGTTCTCGAGCTTCGCGAAGTCTTCGGGATCCACAGTGAGCACCGGGAACCCGCGGCCGTAAAGCTCGCCGGCAACGATCGACGCCAGGGCGAGAAACGAGCAGACGCCGGTTGTAACCAGCGCCGCCGGCGCCTTGTCCTGGCGCACTGCCTCCAGCAGCACCGCCGTGGTCGTGCTCGAGCCGCGCGTATGCGGGATTGCTAGAATCCGCCGGGTGGCGATCTTGCCCGACAGCGGGTGGCGCCGGTCGATGATCTCGCCGGTGTTCTGGTCGTAGCCGCCCCAGAAGCTCAGCGGCTCGGTGCTGCACAGGGCGAGGCCGGCGGCTTCGCCTTCGACCAACGACTTGGCGCGGATCACGTGCTCCATGGCCTGCTAGCCCTCCCAGAGACTCAGGTCGCGGGTCACACACCCGGCGGTGGCGGAGTCGACGCAGTCGGCCATGCTGCCGAAAGCCATTTCCACATCCAACAGGCCCGGCGAGTAATAGGCGTACTTGGCAGAGTTCGTCATCAGGCGGCGGGTGTGCGGAAAGAGCATCGGCGTGGTCAGGATGCAGGTGTCCACCGTGACCTTGCCGCCGAAGCTCTCGAGCGGCTCCAGAAGCCCGGCCTCGCTCGCCAGCTTCACCATGGCGCGGCTCGACGTCACCAGAAACTCGACGTCCGGATTGCGCTCCCGCCCTTCGAGCAGCGGCGCGAGCTGGCGAAACTCGGCCAGCGAGAAATGCGGGCTACCCATGACAACCATGTCGAGCACCTCGTCGTCGGCGCTGTCGAGCTCGGCGCGCGTGCGCCGCAGCTCGTGCATGCCGATATGGTGCACGTCGTCGGGGTCGCGCCCCTGAAAGGCGTCGCTGAGTGTTGGTGCTTCGGGGGTCTGTCCGACGATGTGAATCAGGTGCACGGAACCGGAGCTGGCGGCGCCGGCGCACAGAGCCTTGAGCTGGTCTTCCGACAGCTCCACGCTGAGTCCCTCG
>CBDUXW010000475.1:0-2874 GCA_965371275.1 uncultured bacterium
GCCCACGCGGTCTCGACCGCGCTGGCGATCGCCTCGAACGAAGAGCTCAGCGCTTGATAGTCGAGATACCCGGGAAACGAAGGGCTCCACTCCCCGGGGCGCCCGTCGACGAAGTTGTGCCGCAAGATGACGATGCGCTCGGCGTCGGCGAACGGGAGAGGCCGAATGAGGATCGTGTCGACGAGCGTGAAGATTGCCGTGGTCACGCCGATCCCCAGCGCCAAGGTGAGGGCCGCGACGGCCGTGAGTATCGGCGCGGCTTTGAGGCTGCGCGCGGCGTAGACGAGATCCTGCCGGATGGCGGCCAGCCCGCGGCCGACCGGCGCCCACGCCCGGCCCGCGGCTCGGCCGCTGCGTTGCTGTTCCTTGGCCGCGGTCAGGGCGCGACGCGCCTGGCGCCAATACCATCGACTGGCGGCTCGCGGATCACGCTCGGCACGCTGGGCGTACTCCTCATCGAGGTCTCCGAGAATGAACTCACGCTCGTCGGCAGGGAGACGCCGGCTCAGAATCCAGCTCGCGAGGCGTGGTGGGCGACGGGTCATCGGACTTTCCGACCGGCCAGTGCCTCGAGCTGGTCCTCGATGCCGGAAGACATGTTTCGATAGGCCTCGAGCGAGCGGCCGAGGGCCGCCTCACCAGCGGGCTGCAATTGATAAAATTTCTTGCGCCGACCGCCTCGCTTGGCGGTCGGCTCCCCGATTGTCGACGACACATGGTTCTGCTTCTGTAGCCGCGCCAGGGCCGTGTACACGGCGCCGATGAAGATCTCGCGACCGGTTTGCCGCTCGATCTCCTCCTTGATGCTCACGCCGTAGGCGTCATCGTCGAGGCGAACGAGAGCCAGCAAGATCATCTGTTCGAATTCGCCGAGCGCGCGTCCCATTGCTTCCTCCGACATATCAACTTCAGTGAAGTACATATTATTACAACTGCTGTGAAGTAGAAACAAGGCGAAGCGTGTCACTTATTGCGGAAAACTACAGAGGGCACAGCGTGCCCGGAGCTAACCGGCGTCTTCTGCCGGCTTTTCCGCTACCGTGTCGCCGGCCTCGGATGGTGCCGTAGTGTCGTCGGCTGGTGCGGCGGCTGCTTCCTCAGCGGGGGCCGCAGCTTCCTCAGCGGGGGCGGCCTCGGGTTCCGGCTCGGGTTCTGGCTCCGGGGCGGCGGTGGTCTTCTGCAGGTCGCAATCTTTGCAGCGCCATTCGCCTTCGACGTCTTCGGCGTGCTCGTGCGGGCAGATTTCCTGATAGCGGGCGATCTCGGCTTCGAGTGCCTTGCGCTCCTCGGCCTGGCTCTCGTCCTTCAACTGGTCGAGTGCCTTCTGGGCGCGGTAGCGACGGTCACGCAGCTCTAGCGGTTCGAGTTCCATGGGTTCTTGGACTCTTCGAGGCGGTTGGAGGATTGCTGCAAGACGACAGTACGTTAGCCGGGGATCCAGGGTTGATCAAGCTGGCCGAACGGACCACCATTGCCCGCATGAACAGACACGAGAAGACTCGACTATTGCTATGGGTGTTCGTTGCCACGTTGGCGATCGTCGGCGTGGGCTGTGGGTCCGAGCAACCGGCGGCAACCTCGGAATCAACCGACACCGGTGAGGCAGCGGCCGCGCCACAGGCCGCGGAAGCACGCACCACCGAGGGCGGCATTCCCCTGATTACCGGCGCCGTGCTCATTGAGCGCATCGATGCCGGCGACGCGCCCGTCATTCTCGATGTCCGCACGGCCGCGGAATACGCGGAAGGGCACGTTCCCGGCGCCATCAACATCTCTCACGACGAGCTCGCCGAGCGCCTGGCCGAGATCGAGTCGGCGCGTGACGTCGAGCTGGTGGTTTACTGCCGCAGCGGTCGCCGTGCCGGCATCGCCGAAGCGTTGCTGACGGAGCAGGGCTTCACTAACCTCGAGCATCTCGAGGGCGACATGCTGGGCTGGGCGGCGGCCGAGCGGCCCACGGGAAAGCCCAAACAGTAGATGGATATCGGCAGCACGGTCGGCCACTACAGGATCCTCGAGCTCATCGGTCAGGGCGGAATGGGTGAGGTGTATCTCGCCGAAGACACGAAGCTCGAGCGCCGGGTCGCCCTGAAGTTGTTGCCGGCCGAGGTCGCCGCCAACGATGAGCGCCGCCAGCGCTTCGAACGTGAAGCGAAGGCGGTAGCGGCGCTGAACCACCCCAACATCGTCACCATCCACTCCGTCGAGAGCGACGGCGATCACCACTTCCTCACCATGGAGTTCATCGCCGGCGACACCCTCGCCAAACACATCCCCAACGGCGGCCTCGAGATCGACAGGCTCTTCGCGATCGCCGTGCCGCTCGCCGACGCCCTGGCGACGGCGCACGAGCAAGGCATTACACACCGCGACCTGAAGCCCGACAACGTCATGTTCGACGCCCGCGGCCAGGTGCGCCTGCTGGACTTCGGCCTCGCCAAGCTCGCCGTTCAACAGGGTCTGATGGGCAACGCCGAGGCCAAGACGGAAGCCGTTCAAACCGAGGAGGGAAAGATCCTCGGCACCGTGTACTACATGTCGCCGGAGCAAGCCGAGGGCAAGCCGGTGGACGCCCGCTCCGATGTGTTTTCGCTCGGCGTGATTCTCTACGAGATGGTGGTCGGCAGGCGTCCGTTCGAGGGCGACACGCGCATCTCGACAATCTCGTCGATCATGAAGGACGATCCGGTCGCTGTTACCGAGGCGCGACAGAACCTGCCGCGCCACCTCGGGCGCATCATCAATCGCTGCCTACGCAAGGACCCCGAGCGTCGGTTCGAGTCGGCGAAGGGTTTGCGCAACGAGCTCGAGGAGCTGTGGGAGGAAATCCGATCGGGGGAGTTTCCATCCCCGTCGGAGACCTACGAATGAACG
>CBDUXW010000476.1:0-2859 GCA_965371275.1 uncultured bacterium
ACAGCACCAGGATCAGGGCGCTCATGCTCGGCGACAGGTTGTCGTGCGGGTTGTGGCTGTCCTTCTGGTTTTCCACGAAGTACTGCGGCTGTCGCAGCTTGCCGACGTCGTGGTAATACGCCGAGACGCGAACGAACAACGGATTCAAGCCGATCGCTTCGGCCGCACTCTCGGCCAATGTGCCGACGACGACGCTGTGGTGATAGGTGCCCGGCGCCGCCACCGCGAGCTCCTTGAGCAACGGCAGGTTCATGTTCGACAGCTCGAGAAGCTTGATGTCGGTCAACGACTGGAACATGTGCTCGAGGGGCGGTAGCGCGACCGTGGCGGCGATCGAAACCAGCAGCCCTCCTGCCATCGCGCATGCCGCCTCGAAGGAAATCACCGGCCACGGCGCCAGCGGCGTCGCCAGTAACGCCAGCGCCACGACGGTGGCGACGTTGAGACCGCCGACGATCATGCCGGCGCGGGTCAAGGCGGTTCGCTGCTTGTATTCACTCATGCCGTAGAGAGCCGCAAACGAGCCCAGCAGCGCGAACACGGTGAGGCCCAGATCTTGCGTCATGGCGGCCACAACGACGGCGAACACGGCCGAGAACGCCCAGGCTACCTGCACGTCGACAAGCAACAACAGGAGCACACCGCCGGTGGCGAAGGGCACGGCGTACTTGTAGCTCTCGGCCGAGTTGAACGGCTCCTGCGCCATCGCCGTCGCAATGGCGCTGCCGAGAAAAAGCGACACGCGCGTGAGCAGCACCATGCCGACAAGGCTGATCAGCACCAACAGATACAGCCGCGCGACGCGCTGGTAGCGAACCCGCCGCTGGTAGTGCAGCACGTAGCGCCACAGCGACAGCACGGCAAGCATGACCAGGAGCGCCGTCCCGGCGAGGGAGAACAGCGACCGATCGCTGCGCGATTGTTGCTGTAGTGCCTCGAGCTCGAGGATCTTCTGGGCGCCGACCTCGTCGCCTTGCCGCAACAAAATCCGACCCCGCTTGACCTGATAGAAGGCCGGGTCGACGCTGGCCACAGCACGGCGCCGGCGCAGCTCCGACTCGTTGCTGCTGTAGTTCAGATTCGGCTGGACGAGCCGCGCCACGAGGTCACCGAGCGCCGTTTCGACGTCTTCGGGAAGATCCAGGCGCTCCGCGACGCTGGTCTGCACTTGAATACGGGCCACGTCGAGGTCGATGACCTCGGTGCTCTCCGGCAGCCGGCTCTCCCCCTGCGTCGCGATGTCACGTAACAGGATCGCGGAGCCGGCAAGCCGCGAGGCTTCGACATTGCCGACCAACTCCTCGTTCGCCAAGGTAATGACGCTGCTATTGACGGCCAGCTCGTTGCCCATCGAAAAGCCGTCGTCACTGTCCCACAGCGCCCCGATCAGGCCGACGGGCAGCGGCACACCGATCGACACCATCGCTTGCTGTTCGAGGTCGGCGCGGATCGCAATGTCGAGGTCCTCCCAGCTTCCCTCGTGATCGTCGCGCACACCGCGGCCCCATGAAAAAAGCGACTGCACGACGCGCTTGGGATAGTCGAAAGCGTCCGGGTTGTAGTCGTAGACGTCCGGAACACTGGCCTCTTCCTCGTTCTGGCGCCGTTGCGTGGCGACAGGGTCGGCGACGGTCAGGTCGAGCGGAGCCGTCACGTCACTCGTCGCGATGTCGCCCGGTTGGTAGTCGTACTCGGGCACGCCAACCTGCGGCGCCATGATCAGCATGATGATGAGGACCGCCAGCACCGTCCACAGCGCATCGTAGCCGAGCAACTCGCGGCAACGCTCGCTCAGGCTCGCCTTCGCACGCCGACCACGACCACGAGTGCCGTTAGCCATCGTCGGCATCCTGCAACGGCAAGCTGTCGCGCTCGTAGGCCTGGATGATCTTGCGGACCAGGGGATGGCGAACCACGTCCCGCTTGTCGAAGTGCACAAATCCTATGCCCTTGATGTTCCGGAGCAGGCGACGCGCCTCGACCAGTCCCGAGGGTCGGTCGCTCGGCAAGTCGATCTGGGTCACGTCGCCGGTGATCACGGCGCGCGACTGCATGCCGATACGCGTGAGAAACATCTTCATTTGCTCGGCGGTGGTGTTCTGCGCCTCGTCGAGGATGACGAACGAATCGGCCAGCGTCCGGCCGCGCATGAAGGCCAGCGGGGCAATCTCGATGTGGCCGCGCTCGACGAGCTTGTTGGCGCGCTCGACGTCCACGAGATCGTAGAGCGCGTCGTAAAGCGGTCGCAGGTACGGATTGACCTTTTCGTACATGTCGCCGGGGAGGAAGCCGAGCTTCTCCCCTGCTTCCAACGCCGGCCGTGCGAGGATGACGCGCCGCACGGTGCGCCGCGTGAGTGCCTCGATGCCCATCGCCATCGCCAGATACGTCTTGCCGGTGCCCGCCGGCCCGACACCGAAGACAATGTCATGGCTGCGAATGGCCTCGACGTAGAGCCTCTGGTTGGCGCCCTGCGGGCGCACCAATCGATCGCGGGCGGTCTGAATGCCGCCGTCGGTGAAGAAGCGTTCGAGGGAAACGTCCGGCGTATCCTTGGCGATTCGCAGCGCCGTGCGCACGTCTTGATCCTTGAGCTCGTAGCCGCGTGACATCAACTTACCGAGCTCGGTCAGCACCTTTTCGGCAATGTCGACGCGCTCGTCGGCCCCTTCCAGGAAAATCTCGCGGTCGCGGGCCGAGACGGTGATGTCGAGATCGGCTTCGAGATGCCGGAGGTTCTCGTCGTGTACCCCGAACAGGGCTTGTACCTCGCCTTCGGCGAGTTCGATTTTTCTCATAAAACAAACGACCGCGCTGCCTCGCTGTGGAGGAAAACGCGGTCTCCGGGTCTCAGGGTCG
>CBDUXW010000477.1:0-2857 GCA_965371275.1 uncultured bacterium
CTCGGCGTGGCGACACTGGGAGCTCTGTTCCTGATCACAGTCTGGTGGCGCCACCGGGTGGCGCCGGCGCCCTCGCCGACCGACGGCTGAGCCGCCGGCAAGGCGCTTCTCGCTGCAAGCGGACCCCTCACGCCGCCGCCGCGGGCCGCTAGCGACCGCGTCGAGGCGCGGGGCGGGGAGCGGTACACTCTCGCCATGCTTCTCGACGGGAAAAGTGCGGTCATCACAGGCGGTGGGAGGGGCATTGGTCGGGCCGTGGCTGCCGCCCTCGCCGGCGAAGGCGCCGCGGTGATCGTTGCAGCGCGCAGCGAGCAGGAGATCGAGGCGGCGGCGGCCGAGATCAATGACGCCGGAGGCAGAGCCTATGCCGTACCGTGCGACGTTACCGACCCCAAGAGCATCGAGGACATGGTCGGTCGCGCTGTGGAGTTGGTCGGCCGTGTCGACGTCCTGATCAACAACGCCGGCATCGCTCCTTCGGCGCCTCTCGCCAAGCTCAGCCTGGAGGAGTGGGAGCGGGTCTTTGCGGTGAATGTGACGGCGACCTTTCTGTGTGCTCGGACGTTTGTGCCCGGTATGGTCGACAGCGGTTGGGGGCGACTCGTGAACGTTGCTTCGGTGGCGGCGTTGTCGGGAGCCCGGTACATTGCCGCCTACGTGGCGTCGAAGCACGCGGTGCTCGGCTTCACACGTTGTGTCGCCGCCGAGCTCGAAGGTACGGGCGTCACCGCGAACGTCGTTTGTCCGGCCTTTGTCGACACGCCGATGACCTGGTCCGGAGTCGAACGTATCGCCGCGAAGACAGGGATCTCCGAGGACGAAGCCCTGGCCGCGATGCTCGCGACCGTGGGGCAACGACGATTGATTTCCTCCGAAGAGGTAGCAGCGGTAGTCGTGGAGCTGTGTGCCGAGGGCGCCGCCCAGCGCAACAACGAAGCGATTCTTATGGATGGCAAAGGACCACCCAAGGTCCTCAACCTCAGGAACGGTGCAACATGAGTTTCGAGATCATCAATCCCGAGTCGTTGGGCGCCCCGAGCGGCTGGAACAACGGCATGCTGGCGCCCGCCGGGGGTCGCGTGTTGTTCGTTGCCGGGCAGGTCGCCGCCGATGCCGAAGGAAAAGTTCGTGAGGCCCCGTTCGCACAGCAGTTCGGCGACGCTCTTGCTCGGATCGTCACGATCGTCGAGGAAGCGGGTGGAACGGCGGAGAACATCGGGCGTCTGACCTTTTACGTTACGGACATCGACGCTTATCGCGGCAACCTGAAGCCGGTGGGCGAGGCTTACCGCCGGCTCATGGGGCGCCATTTTCCGGCAATGGCGCTCGTCGAGGTCAAGGGACTGGTCGATCCCAACGCCAGGGTGGAGATGGAAGCGACGGCGGTGCTGCCGGCATGAACGCGGCGAGCTTCCTGTACCAACACGACCCCGCGACGTCGGTGGCGACGATCGTCTTGAATCGCCCCGAGCGCCTCAACGCGTTGACCTTCGCGGTGTACGCGGAACTGCGCGATACGTTCCGGGCCCTGGACACCGAACCGGGAGTCCGCGCCGTCGTCATCACCGGCGCCGGCAGAGCCTTTTGCTCGGGTGGCGACGTTGAGGACATCATCGGGCCGCTGTTTGAACGCGATCTGGAAGGGCTGATCGAGTTCACCAAGATGACCTGCGATCTGATCTTGGCAATCCGCGAGTGCCGCCGGCCGGTAATCGCGGCACTCAACGGAACCGTCGCCGGCGCCGGCGCCGTCATCGCTACGGCCTGCGACATTCGCGTCGCGGCGGAGTCGGCCAAGATCGCCTATTTGTTCACCAAGGTCGGTCTGTCCGGCGCCGACATGGGCGCCTCGTGGCTGCTGCCGCGCATCGTCGGGCAGGGCAGGGCGACCGAGCTGCTCATGACCGGCGACTTTATCGACGCTGCGGAGGCCGGGCGCATCGGACTCTACAACCACGTGGTTACCGACGATTCCGTGCTCGAGGTCGCCTTGTCGCTCGCCGAGAAGCTGGCCAAGGGTCCGTCGTACGCCCTCGGTGTTACCAAGCAGGCGATCAACAAGGAAGCGCTCATGGATCTGCGGTCGGCCCTCGACTTCGAGGCCGAGGCGCAGGCTGTTTGTATGCAGAACGACAACTTCCGCGAGGCCTATGAAGCATTCATGGCCAAGCGGGAGCCCGAGTTCGACTGATGCCGGATACGGGCACGATCCGCGCCTTCCTGGCGCCGGAACATGCTGCCGTCGCCGAGCGGATTGCTGAATTCGCCGCCGATCTTGCCGCCTTGCCCGAACCGGAGGACGACGATGCGGGCCGCACCCAGGCGCGCGAGATCTTGACCCGGCTCGGTGCGGCCGGTTGGTTTCAGCCCATCGCCAAACAGGATTTTCGCGCCTGCTCGCTGGTGCGCGAAGGGTTGGCGGAGGCATCGCCGCTGGCCGACGCCGTGTTCGCGATACAGGCGCTGGCGGCGACGCCGATCCTGATCAGCGGCAGCGAAGACATGCAGGCGAGCTGGATTGCGCCGACGATCGGCGGCACGGCCATGGGTGGCTTCGCCATGACGGAAGCGGAGGCCGGATCCGACGTTGCGGCGATCAGCACGGTGGCCGTACTCGACGGCGACGCATACATCCTCAACGGCGCCAAGACGCTCATCTCCAACGCCGGCATCGCCGACTACTACGTCCTGTTCGCCACGACAGACGCCGAACAGGGCGTCCGCGGGCTGTCGTGTTTCGTTGTCGATGCCGACAGTTCGGGGCTGCGATTCGTGCGCCCGCTCGTGATGAGCGCGCCGCACCCGTTGGGAGAGATCGAGCTCGTAGATTGTCGCGTGCCGGTCGCGTGCCGCCTCG
>CBDUXW010000478.1:0-2845 GCA_965371275.1 uncultured bacterium
GGCAGCCTCGGCGATCTCGTTCACCGCCGGCCCGAGCCCCCCGATTTTCGCGAGGACCTGGAGCAAGGACTCAAGGTGATCGCCGGTCGTTCCAATGCACTGAGCCGTTTCATGGCCTCGTACGCGCGCCTGGCGCAACTTCCAGAGCCCGAGCTCGAACCACTCGACGTCGGTGCCTGGGTGCAACGGGTCGTCGATCTGGAAACGCGCCTCGACATCGACGTCCAGCCCGGGCCACCGATCAACATCTCCGCCGACGGCGACCAGCTCGACCAGTTGCTCATCAACTTGCTGGGCAACGCGGTCGACGCCGCCATGGAAACCGGCGGCGGCGTGCAGATTCGCTGGTCGGAGCTCAACGGCTACGGCCGGCAACTCGAGCTGTGCATCGAGGACGAAGGGCCCGGCCTGCCCGATCGTCGCAATTTGTTCGTGCCGTTCTTCACCACCAAGCCCCAGGGCTCAGGCATCGGGCTGGTATTGAGCCGGCAAATCGCCGAGGCCCACGGCGGTTCGCTGAGCCTGGAGAATCGTCACCCGCAAGGTGGATGTCGGGCGCGCCTGCGGCTACCGTCGAGCATATGAGCCTCATCGATCGCTGCCGGCGGAGTTTGCTACTTGTCGTGGCCGTGGGCGTTGGTGCCGGCGCCTGTGGTGGGGACGGGGCGTCGATCCGATTCATGAGCATCGGCACCGGCGGCACCGGCGGCATCTACTACCCACTGGGCGGGGCAATCGCCGCCCGGCTGTCGACGTCGGATCCGAACCGCCAGTACACGGCAGAGGTCACCGGCGGCTCCGTTGAGAACATCGCCCGCATCGCGACCGGCGAAATCGACATGGGGTTCGCCATCAGCACGTCGGTGCGCCTCGAGTACGATGGCGCCGACGGCACGCCGCCGATCCGCGATCTGCGAATCATCTCGCCGCTCTATCCGAACGTGGCCCACGTGCTGGCCGCTGCCGGTTCCGAGGCGGGGTCGCTCGCCGACCTCGCGGGGGCAACGATTTCTGTAGGCTCGGCCGGCAGCGGCACCGAACAGTTCGCCGTGCAGCTACTCGAAGCCTACGGACTCGACTACGACAACATCGACGTGCGCTTCCTGTCGTTTTCCGAATCGTCAGCGGCGCTGCGCGACGGGGCGATCGACGCGGCGATTCTCTCCGTCGGCTACCCGGCGGCGGCCGTGCTGGAGGCCACCACCAACGCCGCGGTGCGTTTGCTCCCCGTCGACGGCGTCGCTGCGGACGCGCTGCTGGAGCGCTATCCCTACTACTCCATGACGACGATCCCCGGCGGGACGTACCGAGGATTCGAGCAAGATGTACCGACGGTCGGCGTCATGAATTGGATGGTGGGGTTGGAGAGCCTCGATCCGGAAGCCGTCACCATGCTCCTGGATATTCTCGACACCCAGCGCGCCGCGCTCGAGCGGGTCAACGCGATTGCCCGCCAGATCGACCTCGCCACGCTGCGCGATGCTCCCATCCCCCTGCATTCCGCGGTGCAGAGCTGGCTCGAGCAACGCTGAAACGGTGGCGCGCGTCCTGTTGTTGATGCCGACATCGACATACCACGCGCATGACTTCGTGGAAGCCGCAGCACGTCTCGGGATCGACGTAACGGTCGGTACCGACGGGTCCCAAGCTCTGCAGGTGCTCGTGCCCGGCTCGACGCTCACGCTCGACTTCGGCGACGACAGCGCTTCGAGGGCGGCGATTGTCGACTTCGCCCGCGAGTTTCCGATCGACGGCGTGGTGGCTGCCGAGGACGAAGCGGCGGCGCTGGCCGCTACCTCCGCGGCGGCACTCGGCATCGCCCACAACCCGATCGAGGCCGTTCTCAAGACCCAGAGCAAGGTATCCATGCGAGAGGCGCTGGCCGCGGCGGGCCTGCCGTCACCGAGCTTCGCTGTCGTCGACCTGGAGAGCACCGAGCTGCCCGATCATCTCCGCTTTCCATGCGTCCTCAAGCCGACCTTCCTGTCGGCAAGCCGCGGCGTGATCCGCGCCAACGACGCCGCGGAGCTGAACGCTGCGGTGCAGCGCATAGCCCGTATCCTCGACGATCGCGAGCTCCGGCGGATGGGCGGCAGCGAAGCGAACAAGATCCTCATCGAGGAGTACATCCCCGGCGCCGAGTACGCGGTGGAAGCCATGCTGGACGGCGGCCGCCTCCACGTACTGGCCCTGTTCGACAAGCCGGACCCGCTCGAGGGACCTTATTTCGAGGAGACGATCTACGTCACGCCGTCACGAGCTGATGCGACGACGCAAGACGAGATCCTCGAAACGGTCCGACAGGCGGTCAACGCCATGGGCTTGTGTGAAGGACCTGTGCACGCCGAGCACCGCGTCAATGATGGTGGCGCCTACATCGTCGACCTGGCGGCCCGGTCCATCGGCGGCCTGTGCCCACGGGTATTGCGCTTCGGCAGCGGAATGTCTCTCGAGGAGCTCATCCTGCGCCACGCCCTCGGCGAAGACTTCTCGTCGTTCGCTCGGGAAGAGCAAGCGGCCGGCGTCATGATGATTCCGATTCCCGCCGCCGGCACGCTCCACGAGGTCCACGGCCGCCAGGAAGCGGCCGCGATCCACGGCATCCGCGAAGTCGCCATCACGATCAACCCGGGTCAGGAGCTGGTTCCGCTCCCGGAGGGCAACCGCTATCTCGGTTTTATTTTCTCGGGAGGAGAAACACCCCATGCAGCGGAAGAAGCACTGCGGTTGGCGCACCAACAGCTTCGATTCGATATATCGGAAAACTAGGGTCTGGCCACACGTACGCGAGGGCCGGCAGCCCCTCGCATACGGAAACCGGCCGCCGGCTCCTTGAACTTCCTCC
>CBDUXW010000479.1:0-2843 GCA_965371275.1 uncultured bacterium
GTCGGGATGGACATCGCGATGCCGAAGAGTTCTGCGTCGATGACGGTCGCCAGGCTCAGAAAGGTCGCCCCACCCAACGCCCACGCGAGGCCACCGGAGCACAGGACCGTCGTCAAGAGTCGCGTTGGCTGCAGATAACAGGCGAGCCAAGCGCCTCCCGCGATCAGAGCAGTCACGATCGCGGCCAAAACGATTGCCGGAACGCTCAGCGCATCGTGCGCGGCCAAGCGGACCAGATCGTGGGGAGAGCCCACGTAGACTCCCTCGATGCGACCGATCATCCCGCCAAAGATACCCAGGTAGTCGATCTCTTCCAGAACCAAGAGAACGTAGAGTGAGACGATCATGAGCCAATGCTTGCGCTCATTGCCCTGGGTGCCGCGCTTGGCCTGCCACAGCACGATCCCCGAGGCCGCGTAGCAGAACACCGTCATCGATTCCCACAGCCCCTCCTCGCGGGAGATTCGGCCAAAGAGCGCCGGTGCCAGCAGCCAGAGCGCCGTGGCCAGGCTGAGTATCCCGCCAACGATCGCGAGGCCCGCGATCCGTCTGCGAGCGCTCGTCCACGACTGCCAGCGTGCCAATATACGGGGCGCCGAGCGTTGCACCTCGACGAGTAACAGGATCGTCGCCACGCCCGCCAGGACATACGACCAGATCGAGCCCTTGACCAGCGGCGGAATCGGCGGGAAGAACAGCAGCGCGGTGTGAACACCCAACAGCGCGAGCCCTGCTTTTCCGTAGCGCGAAAGATCCGTCATCGTCCGATCCTGCGGCAAGAACCAGGAGCGTAACCTGCTCCAGGGCAACCTGAGGTTCGAAGCTGAACGGTTGCGTTACGGGGGTTACACGGAGCCGGCGCCCCGGATGCAGGCGAGGAAGGCCTCGCCGAAATCGGCAAGCTTCTTGTCGCCGACGCCGTGCACGGCGAGGAATTGCTCGGCCGACGCCGGCTTGTTGCGCGCCATGTCGCGCAGGCTGGCATCGGAGAAGATGACGTACGGGGGCACGTCGCGCTGGCGCGCCAGGTCGGTGCGCAGCTCCCGGAGGCTCTCGAACAGGTCACGGTCGACGCCCTCCCAGGAGGCCGCTTCGCGCGCCGTGGTGCGAGCCCGCTTCACCCGCACCGGCACGAGCTGCACCTCGCGCTCGCCACGCATCACCGCCAGTGACGTCTCGTTCAAGAACAAGACCGGATACTCGCCCTCGGTGCGCGCCAGCAAGTCCTGATCGAGAAGCTGGAACGCCAGGTTCATGACCTCCTTACGGTCGCGCCCCTTCATCAGGCCCCAGGTACTGAGCTCATGGTGGCCGAGCCGGCGGATGCGCTCGGTGTCGGCGCCCCGCAGGACGTCGATGACGTGGCCCATGCCGAAGCGCTGTCCGACGCGGGCGACGCACGACAGGATCATCTGGGCGTCGGCGCTGCCGTCGACAAGGCCCTCGCTCTCGCCGAGGCACACGTCGCAGGCGCCGCAGCCGGCGGGCTCAGCTCCGCCGGGCAGTTCATAGGCCTGCCCGAAGTACTCCGACAGCGCCTTGTGCCGACACCTACCCGGGGCGCAGAAGCGACGTATCTCCTCGAGTAGCTGTAGCGCCGCTTCGAGCCCCTCACCGTTACCCGCGGCCTCGGCGGCGCCGCGCTCCAGCACCATCCGCCAGCGCAGCGTATCGGCCGGCGAGTGCAGCAGCACGCACTCGGCGGCCAGGCCGTCGCGCCCGGCGCGGCCGGTTTCCTGCTGGTAGTGCTCCACCGATTTGGGCACCGCGGCGTGAACGACACAGCGCACATCGGAGCGGTCGATGCCCATGCCGAACGCCACCGTGGCGACGACGACGTCGAGATTTTCGGTAGTGAACGCCTCCTGGGTTCGATGGCGTTCGGCGGCAGCGAGGCCGGCATGATAGCAGGCGGCACGGTGCCCGTCGGCAACCAGGAACGCGGCCAGCTTTTCGGTGTCCTTGCGGCTGATGCAGTAAATGATCACCGCCTCGTCGGCGTGGCGGGCGAGCACCTCGTGTACCTGCTCGTTGAGGTCGAGGCGGGGAATCAGCCGGTAGATCAGGTTGGGCCTGTCGAAGCGCCCCACCAACACGGCGGGATCCTCGAGCCCGAGCTGCTCGATGATGTCGCCGCGCACCCTTTCGGTGGCGGTGGCGGTGTAGGCGTGCAACGTGGCGCCGGGAACCCGCTGCTTGAGCACGGCGAGCTGCCGGTACTCGGGGCGGAAGTCGTGGCCCCAGTGGCTGATGCAATGGGCCTCGTCGACGGCAAACGTATGGATGCCCAGGGTCTCGACGGTTTGCAGAAACCAGGACGTCACCAGGCGCTCGGGCGACACGAAAGCCAGCCGGCAATCGCCGGAGGCAATGAAGCGCTCGGCCGCGGCGCGCTCCTCGGGCTCCTGGGCGCTGTGCAGCGCGGCGGCCGGGTAGCCGTTGGCGCGCAGCCCGTCGACCTGATCCTTCATCAGCGAGATCAGCGGCGAGACGACAATGTCGGTGCGGCCGGCCAGCAGCGGCGGCACCTGGTAGCACAACGACTTACCGCCGCCGGTCGGCAGCACGACGAGCGAGTCGCGCTGCTCGAGCCCGGCCCGCATCGCCTCTTCCTGCAGGGGACGCAAGCCGTCGAACCCCCAGGTGTGACGCACGACCTCGAGGATCGTGTCGCGAATCTCGGCCGCCTGGGGTGAAGAAGACATCATCGTTGCGCACGTTATGGGTCAGCACCGCCCACCATGCCATGTTTGACGGCCACCGGCTGGCGCTTTGCCTCCGGAACCGTCGGCGCCGAGGTACGGATCGTGCCGACGGTCCGGCGTCGGTTATAATAAACACTC
>CBDUXW010000480.1:0-2839 GCA_965371275.1 uncultured bacterium
CTCATCTGCTGGGTGTCCGACCAGTACACCTGGCCGTCGGTACCCCGGTAGTAGTCCGCGTACACCTCGAACGCCTGCTGCCGGTCGGCGTGCGACAGGTAGCTGAGCCGCTCCCAATCGGCGCTCGACAGCTCGGCCTGCGACGCCGGCATGGGCTCGTCGAGGGCGACGGGCCGGTAACACGAGAAAACCCCGCGCTGCAGGAAGGATTCGTTGCCCTTCGCGGTCGAGAATTGCAGGTCACCGAAGGTGTAGCCGTCGTCGATCCGGCGCCCGAACGCCGCCTCCGCAGCCGCCACATCGATGATCTCGACCGAGCGCCGCAGCTTGTAACGCGGCGCCAGCCGCAAGCGCACCGAGCCGATGGCGCCGAACAAGCCGTAGCCGCCGATAACCAGGGAGAACAGCTCGGCGTTCTCGGTGCGGGAGCAGCGCCGCGAATTGCCGTCGGCATCGATGAGCACGAACGACTCGACGTCTTGAATAAAGGGCCGAAATGCCAGGCCGCGGCTGTGGACGTTGGCCGACAACGCGCCGCCGATCGACAGCCGGTCGGCGCCGGTTTGCTTCTGCACGATGCTCCAGACGACATCGCCGTCCTGGTTGTCGTGCAGCCAACCGACCAGCTCCGGCCACTGGATGCCGCCCTCTACCTCGACGATCCCGGCGTCGGCGTCGAAGCCGACGACGCCGCTCATCATCGAGGTGTCGAGCAGAGTCGTGGCGGTACCGAACTGCTGCCCGCCCATGGCGTGCCGGCCGCCGGCGATGCTCACCGCCGACCCTTGCCGCGCCGCTTCGCGTATCGCCGCCTGCATCGCGTCAACCGAATCGGGTCGTACGATCGCGGCGACCTGCGTCGCATTGAGCTGCGAATGAATGTCGTTGACGACCGCCCCGGTGACCACCGACGGAGCGGCAACGCTCGCCGCCGGCGGCGCTCCACCAACCATGCTCTTGGCGAGACCGGGCAATGCCAGCGCCGCTGCCCCGCCCTTCAGAAAGCTGCGGCGTGTCGTCGTACCGGAACGCGGCTCTTCGCTCATTGCTCGGCCTCCGCCGGCGCGGCGGCCGCCGATCTTCTCGGCCGCGCCGCGAGTGTCAGGCTGAATTGCCTTCACTCACCAATAAAGCAGCGCGGAACAAAAGATACATGGCGATGGCCTGGAACAGGTGATAGAGCACGTTGTGGTCGAAATACGTGGGATGCAACGCAAGCCGCCCGACCTGCACGCCGGCCGCCACGAAGGTCATCAGCAACCCGGCGATGCCCCACACGGCCCCCGGGTGTTGCTCGGCCGCCCACAGCCACACGAAGACACCCAGGAGAAACACCGTCGCCGGAACGTAAAAGCCGATCGCCACGATGAAATCGCGCCGGAAGAAGATGACGATCACGGCGTAGATCACGTAGAGGAACGTGAACACAGGCGTCAACTTGGCGGCCAGACCGCGTGAGGCGCTGAGTCGGGCGCCGGCAATGAGCGCCGCCAACCCGGTGAGCCCTACCGACAGCATGGTCGCGACCCACAGCGCGCGGTTCAGAGTGCTCGTTTCATCAGGGAAGAACCCGTGCACGGTGCCGCCGAACAACGAAGCGGTTGCCGCGGCGCTGAAAAAGATCAAGAACCCGAAGCGCACCGTCGACACCCCGATACTGCCGGCGCGCGCCAACAACACGGCGAGCAGCACGCACTCGAGCGTCAGTAGATAATCGGTAAGAGTGACGGCAGGCTCGTGGAGCGTCATCGGCCGGCAGCGGAGACTCGACCCCATGCATGACGCTCGTCCGGGCTTGCGGGGCCGATTTTGCCGCGCGCCATGTCGAGCAACTGCGCCGCCTCGTAGACGCGGCCGGAACGCATCACCAGGCGGACGGTGCGGGCGTCCCGGATATCCTGCAGCGGGTTTCCCTCGACGATGACCAGGTCGGCGAGCTTGCCCACCTCGATTGTACCGAGCTTGTCGGATACCCGCATCGCCCGGGCGCCGTTGATCGTGGCGATCTTCAGCGCCGCGGCGGGGGGGATGCCGGCGAGCGCGAACGACAGCAGCTCGCGATGCACGGCGAAGCCCGACAGATACTCGCCCCAACTCGGGTGGTCGGTGCCCAGTGTGATCAGGTGACCGCCGCCGGCGTCATAGAAGGCCTTCACGAGCTTGCGCTTGACCCAGTAGATGCGCTCGAATTGATCGCTGATCCGCCGTTCGCGCCCCTCCACGAAGTCGCGCGTATACGGCGTCAGGAACGACTTTTCGTCGACCCAATACGTGAAGACCTCGGGATCACGCTCGCCGTAGTAACCGTAGGCCGACATGGTGGCGTCGAAGTTGACGGCATGACGGAGGTACAGATCGACGATCCGTCGGAACTCCGCGGTTCCGGGCTCGAGATCGACCAGCGAAGCGTACGCCGAGCGTGTCGCCGGCATGGCGTCGCCGCCCATGAAATGCTCGATGCGGTCGATGCCCATCATGATGGCGTCGCGCGGGTTGACGCTGTTGCGAAAGCCGGAGTCGAGATGCCCCGTCACCGGCAGACCGTGACGGTGCGCCTGCTCGATCAGGGCCCGCAAGTGAACGGGGCCGATGCCCTTGGCTTTGAAGCCCTTGGCGCCCTGCGACACCCAGTAATCGACCTCTTCGCGAATCTGATCCGGCGTCGCGTCGCGGTTCCATCCCGGGCGAGCGCTGCCGAAATACGGCCCTGAGTTCATGATGCGCGGGCCGGGGCGCTCACCGTTGTCGATGGCAATGCGCGCCGCCATGACATTCTCGGGATCCATCTCGCCGGCGGGTTACACCGATGTCACACCGTTGGCGATGAAGATGAGCGGAT
>CBDUXW010000481.1:0-2776 GCA_965371275.1 uncultured bacterium
TGGGCGTTTCCCACCGGCACCTTGGGACAGTTCGAAGTGTCTCCCGTCGTCTACGACGGGATCATGTATCTGAGCTCTTCGTACAATCGACTGTTCGCCGTCGACGCCGCCACCGGCAAGCTTTTCTGGCGCTACGATCACCAATACCCGGCAGACCTCAAGATCTGTTGCGGGCCGGTGAATCGCGGCGTCGCCATCAGCGGCGATCTCGTGCTGATGGCGACGCTGGACGCCAGATTGCTGGCGTTCGACCGCCTCTCCGGCAAGATCGCCTGGGACGTCGAGCTCGCGCCCTACGCGGACGGGTTCAGCGCGACGTCCATGCCGCTCATCGTCAAGGACATGGCGATCATCGGCATCGCCGGCGGCGAATTCGGCGTGCGCGGCTTTTTCGACGCCTATGACGTGCAGAGCGGCGAGCGACGCTGGCGCCACTACACGGTGCCGGCCGCCGGCGAGGAAGGGGTCGAGACCTGGGCGGGGAACTCGTACGTGTCCGGTGGCGCGCCTGCCTGGACCAGCGGCGCCTATGACCCGGAGACGGACGTGCTGTATTGGTCGACGGGCAATCCATCGCCGGACTGGAACGGCGATCTGAGAGCGGGGGACAACCTTTACTCGAACAGCCTGCTCGCGGTCGATCCGGCGAGCGGCGAGCGCAAGTGGCATTTCCAGTTCACACCGCACGATGTGTGGGACTACGACGGCAACACGCAGATCTTCCTGGTCGACGTCGAGATCGATGGCACCTCGACGCCCGCCATCGTGCAAGCGAATCGAAACGGCTATTTCTACATCCTGGATCGGGCGAGCGGCGCATTCATCTCCGCGGCCCCTTATGTCGAAGAGGTCACCTGGGCGACGATCGACGAGATCGGTCGGCCCATCGTCAATCCGGAGGCGATGCCGGCAGAGGACCCGAGCTATCGAGTCTGTCCGAGCAACCTCGGCGGAATGAACGGCGCCTGGTCGGGAGCACTGAATCCGGATCTCGGCCTCGCGTTCATCCCCGCCGTCGAAGCCTGCCAGATGTTCCAGAAAGGCATTGTCGCGTTCGTCAAAGGCCAACCGTTCATGGGCGGCCAGCCGATCCCGGTCGACGTCGCAGCCGGTACGAGCCACGGCCACCTCTCCGCGATCGACATCAACACCGGCGCCGTGCGCTGGCGCTACCTCGACGACGACCCGATGATGGGCGGCGCGTTATCGACCGCGGGCGGCGTTGTGTTCACGGGTAACCAGGAGGGCTATGCGCTGGCGCTCGATGCAGCCACGGGGGCGCTGCTGTGGAAGTTCAAGATGGGCGGCGGGGTGCGCAGCCAACCCGTTGCGTATCAGGTCGATGGGCGCAGCTACGTGGCGATCGGCTCCGGAAACTGGAACACGTTTGCCGCATTCAGCGGCGGTCCGGTGAACATCCCCGAAGGCGGCCATCTGTTCGTATTCGCATTGCCCGAGAAGTGAACCGCCTAGCCTATGCGCTGACCTCCCTGCTTCTGGTGGGTTGTGCGGAGCAGCCCGTCGTGGGTGGGCTGCGCATCTGTCTGACCCAGAATGATCTGCCGCGGGCGGAATCGGCCGGGCCGTCGGGGCTCGACGTGGAGATCGCGGAGCTCCTCGCGGTTGCCATGAATCGTGAGCTCGACATCGTGTGGCTCGAAAAACCCAACTTGAACGAGATCGAGTCCACCGACATCGACTTCCTCCCGATACTGAAAGGTCGGTGCGAGGTGTACCTGTCGGTGCCCGGCGCAGAGGCGATTCGTCCCTTCGAAGACCGAATCGCGCTGAGCCAGTCATATTACGGCACCGCGTTCGAGATGATACCGCCCAACGCAGGCGTCGATCTGGAAGCGTGGCGCGGCGGCAAACTCGCAGTGCGCGCGAATAGCGTTGCGCACATCGTCGTCGACAGGCTCGGTGTCGACTGGACGATGAAACGCAACAACGAGGAGATCGTCGCCGCGGTCGCCAGCGGCGAAGCGGTCGCGGGGCTCGTCTGGGGTCCCGATCTTGCGCTGCTGCACCAGGATTACGATGCCACATTCGAGCCACCCACCGTGCTACGCTGGAATCAGCACGCCGTGACGCGCGCCGACGACACCGAGCTGCTGCGCGAGATCGACCAGGTGTTCTCGGACCCGCGAGAGCAAGCGCGAATTCATCGACTGCTCACGAAATTTCGGATTCCGGACCACGGCGCCTTCGAGACGGCACACCGGCTGGCGGATCTGCGGACGTTGTAGAGCACCGATGCGCGCCATCTTGGTGGGGTTGTTATTGACGTGCGTCGCTGGGTGCGAGCCGAAGTCACCGGCCGATGCGTTTCTCGACGATCCGGCCGCGCTCAAACGTGGAAAACTGATCTTCGTCGGCACCTGCGGCGGTTACTGCCATGGCCCCTCTCTCGGTGAAATGCAGGGGGGTGGAACGCAGGGCGCCAGAGACGCACCCTATCTTTTCGATTGTGTCTGGCGCCACGGCGGTACCGACCAGGCGGTTTACGATACGATCGCGAACGGCGTTCCCGGCACGCGGATGATCAGCTTCGACGGCAAGCTCCCCGAAGGCGCGAGCGACATCTGGCGGATCGTCGCTTACCTGAAGAGCGAACGCAGGTCCTGCTGAGCTCAGTCGTTTCCAGACGGACTGGGTTGCACCGCACGGCTCACTCAGGCTGGATGAACTCGCACTGCACCCAGCCCTGCGCGCTCTTCTGCCAGTAGGAGCCGCAGGTGTACTCGCACCCGTCCACCTGCGAGGGCTGCTTGCAGCA
>CBDUXW010000482.1:0-2771 GCA_965371275.1 uncultured bacterium
ATGGGCAATTGGGTGGTCACCCCGGCAGACGTGACGCCGGGCAGATCGGTGACCTGAGTGCTCAGTTCCTTGTAGAAGAGAGCGATCTTCTCCGGGTTGTCGTAGCGATACTGGCTGTCGACGAGCGACAGCTTGATGGTTACCGCGCCTTGCGGGTCGAAACCGGGATCCGCCCGCGACAGCTCGGTGAAGCTGCGTACCATCAGGCCGACACCGATCAGCAGCATCAGCGACAACGCCAGCTCGACGACCAGCAGCATGTTGCGCAGCCGGGCGCCGCCCACTGTACCGGTTGATCGCGCGGCTCCACGCAGCGCGCCGGCGTGGGCCGAGCGACGGATCTCGAGCGACGATATGGCGGCGAAGACGAGAGCGGTAGCGGCGGCGATCCCCGCCACGAAAGCCAGCACGCGAAGATCGAGGCTCACGTCGTTGACGCGCGGCAGCTCGGCCGGCGCCAGTAGCGGCAGCACGACGATGCTCCACCGCGCCAGCAGCACACCGACGGCCGCGCCGAGGCCCGTGATCAACAAGCACTCGGTGCCGAGCTGGCGCAGCAAGCGAGTCCGTGTCGCGCCCAGCGCCGCCCGCACCGCGATCTCACGCTGTGCCTCCGCGGCGCGCGCCAGGTAGAGATTGGCGACATTGGCGCAGACGATGAGCAGAACCAGACCGACGGCGCCGAGCAGAAGCAGCAGCAACGGGCGGACGTGGGCGACGTTGTCACTGCTCAAGGGTTCGACACGCACGCCGAACCCGGTTCCTTCGTAATCGGGCGAGTATTCGGCGCGCAGTCGCTCAGCCACCACGTCGAGCTCGAAGTTTGCCTGCGCCCGGGTGGCGCCGTCGGCCAGGCGGCCGACGACTGTCTGAACCCGCCAGGTGCGCGAGTCCTCCGTGTAACCGCCGCCGAACGGTACCCAGGCGTCGACGGGGTTCGGCATGCCGACATCGGGAGGAAGGAGCAGGCGAAATTCAGGCGGCATCACGCCGACGACCGTCAGCGGCACGCTGTCCATTTCGACACGCTTGCCGATGATGTCCGGGTCGGCGGCATAACGGCGCTTCCAAAGGTGGTTGGCCAGGACGATCACGCTTTCGCTGCCGGTGGTGTCTTCCTCGGGTAGCGGATGTCGGCCGAGCGCCGCCTCCACGCCCAGCAACGGCAGCAGCTCCGCCGACACGAACGCCATGTCGATTTCTTCAGGATCCGTGGCATCGTCGGTGAGCGCGGCGGGTCGATACCACACCGATCCCAGGGCGTCGAAAGATTGCGTGCCTTGGCGGAAATCGACGAGCTCCGGGCCTGAGGCAGCGGCATTGATGACATCGAGTCCCGGCAGCTCGATGCGCACGATCACCAGCTCATCGGGGTCGGGGTAGGGAAGCGGGCGAAGCAGTACGCCGTTCACGACGCTGAAGATCGCGGCATTGGCGCCGATGCCGAGCGCCAGCGTGAGCACCACGACAACCGAAAAAGCCGGCCGTCGGCGCAACTTGCGGAGCGCCAGACGGACATCGTGGACAAAGCTGTCGCGCGTAGCCGCTTGGGGTCGTCGGCGTTTCGCCGGCCGCCACCAGGAGAAGATCGAGCCGATGACCTGTTTCCAATACCAGCTACGCGAGCGCCCGGCGGAGAATCCTTCCTCGATGTCCCCGAGGATCGCTTCGGCGCCCGATTCCGGAATCAGCGCCGAGAGCAGCCAGCGCGCCAGGCGTGGCCCACGGCGTTCACCGGCGTCGTTGCGGCCCGGCATGATCAGTTGCCTCCCGCTTCGCCGACGATGGCTTCGAGCTCCGGCAGAACCGCGTCGCCCATCTTGCGGAGGTGCTGGTAGCTACGATGCAGCGCCTGAGCGCCCCCGGCGAGGAGCGAGTAGTAGCGTCGCCGGCGACCGCCGCGCTCGCCGCTGGGCTCGCCCCAACAGCTCTCTACGAGCTCGCGGTTCTCGAGGCGCTCGAGCGTGATGTACACCGCACCCGAGTTTACCGAGCGGTCGGTTTGGGCCTCGATCTCGGCGCGGATGGCGGCGCCGTAGGCGTTTTCTTGGAGCTTCAGCAGGGCGAACAGCACGAGCTGTTCGAATTCTCCGAGGGTTTCGCTCATGTTCCGGGTCTCGTTGAGTGGGGCGGCCGCTACATTTACCTTACACGATAACACTTATATTGTAAGAGTAACGGTGGAGCAGCACCCGCAATGCATGTTTCGTGGACAACCGGTCACCAGGGAAGTCCAGCGAAACCGGAGGCGTATTTCGCTAGGGTTTAGCGGACATCCTGCAAATTCACGTTTCCCCCAACACTGAGGTGAACAATGCTGAGACGAGCCTGGCAGCTTGTTGTCGTTTCGATTCTCCTGATTTTCAGCGTCGCGGTGGGCGCACCCGCAGCCGGAGGGTCGGCTACGGCCCGCAATGCCGATGACACACGCCTGCTGGCGCAGCCGGCGATGAGCGCCACGCACATCGCCTTCGTCTACGCCGGTGACCTGTGGAGTGCCCGCAGCGACGGCACCGACGTGCGCCGGGTCACCGCCCATCCGGGCAACGAGGTCCGGCCGCGCTTCTCGCCCGACGGTCAGTGGATTGCCTTCTCAGGCCAGTACGACGGCAACACGGACGTGTTCATCGTGCCGGTCGAGGGCGGTGTGCCGCGGCGCCTGACCTGGCATCCGGGCGCCGACGTGGTGCACGACTGGACGCCCGACGGTACGGCGGTGCTGTTCTCGTCGGGGCGCGCCGTCCACACCAACCGCTACACCCAACTCTTCA
>CBDUXW010000483.1:0-2738 GCA_965371275.1 uncultured bacterium
GAGAACGCCTCGCCGGGCCCGACGTAGCCGAGCAGCGCCAGGGCCGAGAGACCGGCAAATGCGGTGAGCTCGATGGGCAGCTTCTCGGTCAGGAAGAAAAACACCATGACCGCGAGAATCGCGAACAACAGGGGAATTTCCATGACCGGCTCCACCCACTGCGGTGCCGCACGTGCGGCGTCATCGTGCCGTCGAGTTGCCCGCTCCCATGGACTGCGGCGGCGCGGTTGCCCATACTACTCCGTCTGTTTGACGGTGTTTGGTGAATCGTGAAGCTCTGCGCGACGAAACGAACCGAAATGAAGAGTGCGGAACGAGCGTCGCCGGCGTGGCCTCCCGCGGCCGCACTACTGTTCGTTGCCGGCCTGGCCGGCGGCTGCGCGGCGCCGGACTCTCCCGACACCCCGGTCGACAACGTCGTCGAGACCCTGCACGGAGTAGAGATCGTCGATCCATATCGCTGGCTCGAAGATCAAAACTCGGCGCCGACGCGGGCGTGGATCGTCGCCCAGAACGCCTATCGAGAACAGGTGATGGACGCGGCCCCGGGCGGTGGTGCGCTCGCGAGCAGGCTCACCGAGCTGTATGGCATCGACACGATCTCGACCCCGACATTGCGCGGCGACCGCTACTTCTTCACCAAGAGGGCCGCCAATCAGGAACTGGCGGTACTGTACGTGCGCCGTTCCGCCGACGCTGTCGATGAGGTACTGGTGGATCCCCACGATATGAGCCCCGACCAATCGTTGTCGGTGCAGTACGCCGACGTTTCGGCCGATGGACGCCTGGCAGCCTATCGCGTACGACGTGGTGGCCAAGACGAAGTCGAGGTGCGGTTTATCGACGTCGATTCCGGCGAGCATCTCGGCGATGTGCTGCCGCGGGCCCGCTACGTCAACGTGTCGATCGCCGCCGAAGGCACGGGCGTTTACTACGACACGATGACCGACGAGGGGCCGCGTGTGTTCCTCCACGATTTCGGCGAGCCCAGCGGTACCGATCGACTCGTATTCGGGCGCGGCTACGACGCGGGGAAAATTATTTCTTCCAAACTCTCGGCGAACGGCCGCTATCTTCTGATCACCGTGTTGCACGGCGCCGCGCCGACAAGAACGGAGCTGTACTTCCGCGACACCTGGACCGGCACACAGGTGTACCCGATCGTCAACGACATCGACGCCACCTTCTTCGGCGAAATCGCCGGCGACACCCTCTTCGTGCGCAGCAACTGGGAGGCGCCGAAGCAGCGTGTTTTCGCCGCCGACCTGCGTTCACCGGCGCCCGACCGCTGGACGGAAATCGTGCCCGAGGGCGACACCGTCATCGAGAGCATCGCCGCGGCGGGCGGCCGCTTGTTGGTACAGGCTCTGGCCGACGTGCAACCGCTCATCCGCGTGTACGAGCCGGACGGAACCCTTGCCCGCACGGTTGAGTTCCCAACCCTCGGAGCCTTGGTCACCACCGCCGTCGACGGCAACTTCGTGAGCGGCTCCTGGGCCGACGACCGGGCTTTTTACGCCGTCAGCTCGCTGGCGGAGCCGGCGAGGATCTACGCCTTCAGCGTGTCGACCGGACGCCACGAGACCTGGGCCCGGCTCGATGCTCCACTCGAGAACCGCGACTTCGAAATTGAGCAGGTCATCTATACCTCTAAGGACGGCACGCAGGTGCCGATGTTCGTCGCCCACCGCCGCGGCCTCGAGTTGAACGGCAACAACCCCACGTTGCTCACCGGGTACGGCGGTTTCAACATCAGCGTGTTGCCGAGCTTCAATCCGTTCGCCATTGTCTGGATGGAGCGCGGCGGCGTGTGGGCCCTTCCCAACCTGCGCGGCGGCGGCGAGTTCGGCGAAGCGTGGCACCGGGCCGGCATGTTGGAAAGCAAGCAGAACACCTTCGACGACCTCATCGCCGCAGCCGAGTGGCTGATCGACAGCGGCTACACGAACCCGAGCAAGCTGGCGATTCGCGGCGGGTCCAACGGCGGCTTGCTGGTGGGCGCCGCAATGACCCAACGTCCCGACCTATTCGCCGCGGTGGTTTGCACGTACCCGCTACTCGACATGCTGCGCTACCACCAGTTTCTGATCGCCGGTCTCTGGGTGCCCGAATACGGCTCGTCGGTGGATCCGATGCAGTTCGAGTATCTGGCCACCTATTCGCCGTACCATCGAGTGCGAAGCGGCGAAGATTATCCCGCCGTTCTGTTCGTGACCGGTGACGGCGACACGCGGGTGGCGCCGTTGCATGCCCGCAAGATGACCGCTCTGCTGCAGGCCGAAACCGGCTCGTCGAACCCCGTGCTACTGATGTACGACACGGCGGCCGGACACTCCGGCGGCCGGCCGGTGAGCGATACGGTGGCGGAGCTCACCGAGGAGCTACGCTTTCTCCTCTGGCGCACCGCGCCCCGATAACCGCGTTCTTACTGGATCGCGTTCAGTCGGGCGATGATCTGGTCGGTGATGTCGACCCCGTCGCCATAGAACAGCAACCCCGGCGTCTCCGTGTTGAACACCGCCGTGTAGCCGAGCTCCTGCGCCAGTCCCGCGATCTCGGGCAGCAACGTCGCCTCGAGTTGCCCGATGATGCTGTCGCGAATCAATGTGAACTGGCGTTGCGCATCGTCCTGCATCCGCTGCAAATCGACTTGCTTCTGCTCGACGTCGGCATCGAGCTGCGAGATCTGCTCGATGGTCATGAGCCCGGTCTGCGACTGCCGCTGCTGCGCCAAACCC
>CBDUXW010000484.1:0-2731 GCA_965371275.1 uncultured bacterium
GCCAGAACGATGCCGAGGACGAACTGCCAGCGCAGGTTGCCCAGGCCTCCCGCCGGGGGGTGGAAGGCATACGCCGTGATCGCATTGATGATCGGTGCGCCGGCGAAGACGATCGACATCACCACGGTCGGCGTACCCTTGGCGCCGAACGCCATCAACACGAAGAAGGCCCCGGCGGCTCCTACGGTGCCGGCGATCAGCGACCACGCGAGCCCTTTCGCAGGGAAGCTCCATTCGGCGCCGTTGAGCTTCAGGACCAGCAGCGGGGCGAGGACCGCCGTAATGAAGTAGGCAACGCCGACGAACAAGAATGCCTTGTAGCGCCCGTTGATCGGGTCGGCCATCGCCATCTGCCCGGTGTGCAGAAACACGCCGTAGGTTCCCCACGACAAAACCGTCATCAGGGCGAAACCGAGCCACGCCCAACTGGCACCGCCGGCGCCTCCTGCTTCCATAATGTCCTCCTGGCCAGGGTCAGATGTTCATTGCATCTGTTGGTGGCGTGACGGGAGCGACGTTGTCGCGTCTCGCCACTACACGGTGGAGCGTCAGTATTCGCAGTTCGACGATGCTTTGACACTCCGACTGCCAGGAACTTACTGTCTCGACAGAACTATGTCGATTGCCACGCTTCTTCTTGCTGCCGTCCTCGCAACCTCCGCCGCCGCATCGGCGGGGCCGTTTTTTCAGGTTGCCGACCTGGGCGCCCAACTTCGGACCGCTGCCAGCCTCGGCGACCTGGACTCCGTGACGGCGTTGCTCGATGACGGTGACGTAGGCGTCGACGCGGCCAACGAATTCGGCGCCACGCCGCTGATCGTTGCCTGCTTGCGCGGCCATGTGGATGTCGTGACGCTGCTGCTCGAACGCGGCGCCGATCCTGATCGGGCGGATACGTTCTACGAGCGGACGCCGCTCGCGTGGGCGAGCGCCGGCGGCTCCGAAGAGGTCGTGTCGTTGTTGTTCGACGCCGACGCCGACGGCTACGACGAGCTCTTTCAGGCGGCCGTTCTGGCGGCCGACCTCGACCGGGCGCGCTATCTACTCGAGCTCCACGTGCCTGCAGAAGAGACTCTCGGTCAAGCGCTCGAGGCGGCCATCGTCATGCGCAACGAGGAGCTTTTCAACCTGTTGCGTGAGTTCGGCGCCGAGCCGCCGCCGCCACCACCGCCGACGATCATCGAAGTCGAGCCCGAGTACCTGCGCCGTCTCGAAGGGGTGTACACCGACGAGGTCGGCTTCTCGCTCAACGTGGTCGCCGACATCGATACCCGCGTCCTGTTGATCCGCCCGCCCGGGATGCGCAATGCGTTGCGTTTCGTGCCGATAGGCGACGATCGCTTTCAATCCGAGCAGACGAGCGACGTCCACGTCGCCTTCAATCTGCGCGGCGCCGAGGTGCTGAGCATGGCCTTTACGCAGGGCGGCTTCACACGGCGCATGATGCGGCAATGATTCGCGTCGCTCTGGCCGTGTTGTTGCTGCTGGCGGCGCCCATCGGGCGCGCGCAAGTGGCGACGCCCGCCGACAACTGGCCGTCATTCCGTGGTCCGGGCGGCCGCGGAGTCGTCGACACGTCGGAGTTGCCCGAGTCGTTCGACGCTCCCGAGGGCACCAACCTGGCCTGGCAGGTGGCGATTCCCGGCCTGGCTCATTCCAGTCCCATCGTGTGGGGCGACCGCGTATTCGTGACCACCGTCGTGAGCGGCGCCGGGCCGATGTATTTCGAACCGGGCACGGCGGTGTCGCCGTTATCGATCGCCGGGCGCGGCGTGCACCAGTGGAAAGTCCTCGCGCTGGACCGCGTTACCGGCGCGGTCGTCTGGGAGCGCAACGCCGTCGAGGCCGTGCCGAAAACGGGGCGTCATCCCAAATCGAGCTTCAACAATGCGACGCCCGCCACCGACGGTGAGTACCTCGTGGCGATCCTCGGCTCGCAGGGAATGTTCTGCTTCGACCTCGACGGAAATCTCCTGTGGCGGGTCGACCTGGGCGTGCTCGACGCCGGCTGGTTCTTCGACCCGACGTTTCAGTGGGGAAGCGCCAGCTCCCCGGTGATCTGGAACGATCGGGTCATCGTGCAGGTCGACGTGAGCGCCGGGTCGTTCATTGCGGCGTTCGATGTGGGTACCGGCAACGAGCTGTGGCGCACGCCGCGCGATGGAGGTTCCTCGTGGTCGACGCCGGCCGTTTTCGAGGCCGACGGGCGCGCGCAAATCGTCGCCAATGGCAGCCGCGCGGTTCGTGCCTACGACCCGGCCACCGGCGCCGAGCTGTGGAGCCTGGAGCCGACGTCGCTCGGGGCGGCGCCGTCGCCGGTGTTCGGTGGCGGATTTGTCATCGTTACGTCCGGGTACCGACCGGTGCAGCCGATCTACGCGGTGCGTCCGGGCGCCACCGGTACGATCGACCTGTCGGACACAGCGCGCCACGAGCACATTCGCTGGAGCTCGATGCAAGGGGGCTCACGGGTGGCGACGCCGATCGTTGTCGGCGACTACGTGTACTTGCTGTCCCACGACGGCGTGCTGGCCTGCTTCGATCTGGCTACCGGCTTGGAGATCTACGCCGAGCCGTTGGATGAGCCGCCGTCGCCACCCGACGAGGATGGCGAAGTGGAGGCGCCGCCGCCGTCGCCCGACCCGGTTGCCTACACAGCCTCGCCCGTGGCTGCCAACGGCCTCCTGTTCATTGCCGGCGAAGACGGACAGGTTCGCGTGGTGCGCACCGG
>CBDUXW010000485.1:0-2715 GCA_965371275.1 uncultured bacterium
CCACCGGGCCCCGCGCCCCCAGCAGCGCCTCGAGCAAGGCCGTGGTGGTCGTCTTGCCGTTGGTTCCCGTGATTCCCACGACGATGAGCTCGTTGCTCGGATGGCCGTACAACGCGGCGGCCATCGGGGCGAGGACGGCGCGGGCATCGTCTACGCGAGCCCACACGGCGGGCGGCGAGGGGAGGCTGACGGCCTCCGGACCTACTTGGGCGACGATCGCCACGGCGCCGGCGTCGACGGCGGCCGCAACGAACTCGGCGCCGTCGTGCACGTATCCCGGCACGGCGACAAAGGCGTCCCCGGGGCGCACGTGGCGCGAGTCATAGGCGATGCCCGATACCTCGGTATCGGGATCACCGTCGTAATTGGCCGTTATGCCCGACAGCAGTCGCGCAAGGGCGGACCTCGTCGGCATGGCCTCCCCCTGCTTCTGTTCAACAACAAACCGCCCGTCTCCCCAGACGGGCGGAGACACTCTATGTACCGGCGGTTACCCGCTGCGCAGGAGCGGCCGCGGCATCGGGTGCCAAACGAAGCACGCGAACTGCCGTCTCGGCGATGGCCCGAAAGGCCGGCGCTGCGACCTCAGTTCCATAGTAGCCCTTGCGGGGGGTGTCGATCACGACCAACACCACCAGTTGCGGGTCAGATGCCGGCAAAACTCCAACAAACGAAGACATGTACTCGCTGTAGCGCCCCTCCGGGCCGATTTTCTGGGCGGTCCCGGTCTTGCCGGCGATGCGATAGCCGGCGAGGCCCACGGCTTTGCCGGTAGTGGTGTCCGGGGCGACGACGCCCTCCAGAACACTCATTACACGACGGGCGGTGTGGGCATCGACGACGCGGCGACGTACCTTCGGCTGACGCTCGAAAACCACGTCCCCGGCGGCGTTGCGGGCGCTGGCCACCACGTAAGGCTGCATGAGCATGCCGCCGTTGGCGATGGCGCCGACGGCGGTAGCGAGTTGCAGCGGCGTGACGCCGATCTCTTGCCCGATGACCATCGAGCTCTGTGACAAGCTCGACCAACGTTCGGGCGAGCGCAGGATTCCCGGCGCTTCGCCGGGTAAATCGATACCGGTGGTTTCCCCGAAGCCGAACGCCTTGAGCCACTCGTAGAAGCGCAGCGGCTGTAGCCGCAGGCCGACCTTGATCATGCCGACGTTGCTCGATTTTTTCATGACCTCGTGAAACGGCAGGATCTGCATGCCGTGACGCCAGTCGTTATAGGTGTGGTTGGCGACCCGCAGGCGACCTCCCTGACAATCGATCAACTCGTTCTCGGTCACCAGGCCGTCGCGGAACCCGGCGGCGGCGGTGAAGATCTTGAACGTCGATCCGGGCTCGTACGCATGGTTGACCGCCGAATTGTTCGACGAGAGGTCGACCAGCGCCTGGTCCCGGACGTTGGGATTGAACGTCGGGTAGGAGGCCAAGGCCAAAACAGCGCCAGTCCGCGGGTTGAGGACCACGGCGCTGGCGCCGTCGGCCTGGCGCTCCTCGACGACGCGCTCGAGTGTGGCTTCGGCGGACGCCTGGATATAGGTGTTGATGGTCAGGAAAATATCGTGGCCGGAGGTGGGGTCCTCACGGAGCAGCCCATCAGGATCGATGGGTGTGTTGCCGCCGTCCTTGAGGGTGAGCCAACGCCCATCCTGGCCACGAATGAGATCGTCGTACTTGTATTCCAGTCCCGCCGCCCCGGCGTTCTCGCTGCTCACGAAGCCCAGGACGTGGGCGGCGAGCTGCCGATTCGGATAATAGCGGCGGCTCGCCGGGTGCATCCCTACGGATGTGTGGAACCCGTGGGTCTGAATAACCCGCCGGACCGCATCGGCGATGTCGGGTGGGGCCTGCTTGCGCAGGTAGGTGAAGCCGTCGCGGCGCAGCAAGTCGCGCACGTCAGCCGTCGGCATGTGCAGGGCAGGGGCGAGAACCTCGGCGGCACGGTCGCGATCGGCGAGCAGCTTGGGCCACACGAAGATCGACTCTTCATCGATGCTGCTCGCCAGCAGGCGGCCGTCGGCGGCGAAGATGTTGCCGCGCATCGCCGGGATCTCGACGAACCACTCCTGCTGGTCACGGGCCCGCTCCACAAGTTGCTCGTGGATTACGACCTGCAGGTGGATGAGGCGACCGAACAGCAAACCGGTCCAGATTCCGGCGCACACCAGTACCAGGATAAGACGACGGCGTTGGAGACGACCGGCACGGATCTCGTTACGGTCGTTGACGACCATTGTCGTCTCCTGTCGCTGCGGCAATGTAAATCGGATTTCGGGCCGGCGTTTCAGGAGACCTGGGCAGGTAAACGACTTGTTCCCGCTCCGCGGGCATCAGGCCGCTGACGTGCGGGGCCAGATCTTCGATACGGCGCGGGTCGCTCCACATGGCGAGCTCGACGTCGAGTCGTCGACGTTCGTCATCGAGCTCTTGGATCCGCGTTTCGAAGGCGACGACCTCGCGGCGGTATTCGTGTAACTGCGCCTGGAGGCCGGCATAGAGAAAGGCGGGGAGCGCCAGTACGAGGCCGAGCAGCGTCATCTTGGCCAGATCGCCCAGTCTTCCGGGCTCGCGCGGCTTGATGAGGGGGCCGTTGACTACCCGCGGACGGCGCCGGGGAGCCATTTAGCCCCTCCTGCAGTCGGCGGGAGAGATAAAGCCGGAGAGTGACCCCTGCAGCCAGGGGCGAATGCTAGCCAGGGTTGTAAAGGG
>CBDUXW010000486.1:0-2705 GCA_965371275.1 uncultured bacterium
TTGTCAGCACCGATTTGCTGAGATAGAAAGTGGTTCTAACCGAGGGGTCAGGTCAGTCTCCTGATTCTCGAAGCACTCAGTGGTGCACTTTCCGATACGGCTGGGGGACCTACGCGCCGAGTAATTCGACCTCGACACCGAGCTCCATGGCGGCTCGGGCTTGCCCTTGATCTGCGGTCAGCAGTGTCCGACCGTCAAGACAGGCGGCGGCAACGTGCAGAGCGTCGAGCGTCGCCAGCGCCGGTAGTTCCTGCGCTAGCCAGTCTGAAGCCAAGCGGAAATGCGCGGTCTTCACAGGCAAGCGGGCATACAGGAACGCTTCGAGGTGAGCGATGAACCGCTGGCGTACTTTTCGCGCCACGACCGGTTCGAGTTCCTGCTGTCGCACCTTCTTGGCGACCATCGAGAAAAATTCCACCTGCGTGAGGTTGCTGATCGCCGCATCGATGTCGGGCGAACTCAGTAGCTCATTGACTTCCGCGCTGAGCGGCTCCGGCGTGTAATAGGTTGTCAGCACGCTGTTGTCTACGTACGCCCTCAACAGCGGTCCTTCTCTCGCTCCTCGATCACCATCTGACTCAGCGGCTTGCCGGTGTAGGTGATCGACTTGCGAAAGTCGGTCAGGTCCGGCAGCGGGCGCCTGATGGCGGGCGGAGGAGAAAGCTTCGCGATCGGCCTGCCGTGGCGCACGATCATGATCTCGTCGCCGTCGGCGGCCCGGTTGAGGAGCTCTTTGAAGTTCTGTCGAGCCTCGTTGACGCTGACTTCGTGCACGGGAGTACCTCTCAAGTTACGTTCGATAGTTTTGTACATAATAGCAAGTTCCCCGGTACGTAGTCAGTATCCCGTCGTTCTCCTTGGATGGCCGCGGACAAGCAGATTCAGGCGGCCAGCGGGCGTCTGATTTCCAGCCGCTGGACGAATGGGCTCCGCAGGGGCAAAATCGGGCCTCCCCAACTTCTATAGCCAGCCCTCAGACAGCCCTCCGGGGCTTGGGCCGGGCTCACGCCAATTACGGCGCCAGTCGCGGAAGGCCTCCCGCCCCGGACACCATCTAGGAGTCGTCCATGCGTTCCATCCGCCCCGTTCTTGGAGCTCTTCTTCTCGTCGCCATCGTGGTGAGCGTGGGCGCTTCGCCGCTGGCGTTGGCTTCGGGCCAGCCCGGCGCGGGCGTTGCAGCCGCGCCCGCCGCGCAGTTCGGTGGCTTCCAGGCCCCGCCGCCGCAGGAGCGGACCGCAACCGGCGACCCGGTTACCGACGCGTTGGGCGCGATGAACTGGCGCTCGATCGGCCCGGCCAATATGAGCGGCCGTGTCAGCGCCATCCTGGGCACCCCGGGCGATCGCAACACGTGGTGGTTCGGCGGTGCCGACGGCGGCGTGTGGAAAACCAGCAACGGCGGCGTGACCTTCGAGGGCGTGTTCGAGGACTACAAGGCCTACTCGGTGGGCGCTCTGGCGTTGGCGAGCTCCGACCACAACGTCGTGTGGCTGGGCACCGGCGAAGGTGATCCGCGCAACTCGGTGGGCTACGGCCACGGCGTGTACCGCTCCACCGACGGCGGCGAGAGCTGGACGCACCTCGGCCTCGACGACACCGAGCGCATTCATCGCATCGTCGTGCACCCGAACGATCCCGACACCGCGCTGGTGTGCGCCATGGGTCATGAGTGGGGCGCCAACGAGCAGCGCGGTGTCTTCAAGACCACCGACGGCGGCCGGTCCTGGGATCACGTGCTTTTCATCGATGAAGACACCGGCTGTGCCGACATGGACATCGACTTGAGCAACCCGCGCAACGTGTACGCCGGCATGTGGACGTTCCGTCGCCGCCCGTGGCGCTTCGATGACGGCGGCAAGGAAACGGCGCTGTATGTGTCGCGCGACCTCGGCGACACCTGGAAGAAGATCGAAACCACGCCCGACGAGCCGATGGCGCGCCCGGGCGTGGCGGTGGCGCAGAGCAGCCCCAACGTCGTGTACCTGGTTACCGAGTTTCCGACCGCCGGCACGCTACTCCGCTCCGACGACTATGGCGAAAGCTGGGCGATGGTCAGCGACGATCGCAACATCAACTTCCGGCCGTTTTACTACTCGGACGTGTTCGTCGATCCGAGCGACGAGAACACGGTGTTCGTGATTTCCGGCGGCCAGTCGAAGAGCACCGACGGCGGCCGCACGTGGCAGCGCGTTGCCGCCGGCGTCCATGGCGATCACCAGTCGCTGTGGATCGATCCGACCGACGGCGACTACGTGCTGAGCGGCTCCGACGGCGGCTATCAGGTGAGCTTCGACGGCGGCATCAACTACCACATCTGGCGCAACGTGGTGCTGTCCCAGTTCTACCAGATCTTCTACGACGACCGTGATCCGTACTGGGTGTGCGGCGGCCTGCAGGACAACGGCAACTGGTGCGGCCCGAGCCGCAGCAAGGCCGGGTCCATTCTCAACGACGACTGGTACACGGTGAGCGGCGGCGACGGTTTTTACACGGTGCCGGTGCCGGGCAAGCCCAACCTGGTGTACTCCAACGCCCAGGGTGGTTACTTCACGATCACCGATACCAATACCGGCCGCGCCCGCAGCATTCCGCCGTATCCGCGCATGATCGGCTCGCAGGGCCAGGGCATGTTCCAGGCCCGCTATCGCTTCAACTGGGACGCCCCGATTCACATCTCGCCGCACGACCCGGGCGTCACCTACTGG
>CBDUXW010000487.1:0-2701 GCA_965371275.1 uncultured bacterium
AATACCAAGGGCGCCTGTCTGAACCGCCGCTTCGCTCCCACCTCCGGGAGTACCGGAACAACCGCCCACCGTGTGGAAGGCGCTTCGCCCGCACCTACGCGCCTAGCGGGCAGCGAGGCGCCGTAGGCGCCGAGAGGCCGGGGGCGGGCGGCGGGAATCAAAAAAAACCGACTACCCGGGAACCACCTCAAACCCGTGAACGACGCCCTCATCATCGAACGTCCAACGTAACTCCACCGTCTCACCGTAGTTCTGGAAGATCGACTGGCGCACGTACAGGTGCATCCCCTCCTGCGCGACAACGAAATCTTCGAGCACGTGCGCCTCGTCGCCGAGATTTTCTTCAACGAGGTCGCGGAACATCAACAGCCCGCCCTGGGCGTCGAGCGCCTCGCGCAGCTCCGCGCTGAAACGCTCCCACAAGGTGCCGAGCTCGCGACCGAAGAACATCCCGGTCAGCTCGCGGCCGGTCTCGAGCGCCGCGCTCGGGGCCTGCGGCCCCTGCAACCCTGCAGGACAGGCGGCCGCGGGACGCAGCTCGTCCGCCGCGCTTGCACCACCGCCGGCCAGCAGGGTGAGCGCGACGATCAGCGGCAGGACGATCGAGCAGTCCCGGCCGGCCGGGAGCTGGAGAACCCTCGCGAGTGCGGCTACGCGCACCCTGCTCACGTGAGCCCACGGGTTGCCGTGCCGGCGATGTGCGGCCGCACCAGGGGTATCCCCGGCGAATCGAAGTGCTCGCACTCGACCTCTGCGAATCCGGCGGCCTCGATGACTTTCCACGTTTCCCGGTCGGGTTCGCAGCCGTCACCGATGCGCCGCCACACCCGCTTCAGGCGCCGCTGCCAGCGACGTAGCCGGCTGCCCGTGGGAGCGGCGACATGCTCCACGAAAACAAACCGTCCGCCAGGCTTCAACACTCTGAGTATCTCGCGCAGCGCGGCGGCGGCATCGTTCACCGAGCACAGCACCAACGTCGATACGACAAAATCCGCGCTGTCGTTCTCGACGTCCATGCTTTCCGCTGTGCCGGCGCGCAGCTCGAAGCTCAGGTGATGCTTGTCGGCCTGGTGGCGCAAGTACGGGTACATGTGGGGGTTGGGCTCGACCGCGATGAGCTCGACGTCGGATCGATAGAAAGAGAAATTAGCGCCGGCCCCCACACCGACCTCGACCACCGTACCGGCGAGCTCGCCGAGAAGTTGCCGCTTGCGACCGTCGACCGCCTCACCGTAGTGGTTCTGAAGACGCGACAGCAGCCAGGCGAAAAACCGCTTGTACGGGCCGCCGCGGGCGGCGGGAAGGTCGGACTTCTTGCGGCTCGGGGCGACCATGGTCATTCCTTAACGTACATCTATGGGCCTCGGCGCTCCATCTCCGGAAACCTTCGCGGACGATGTGGCAAATGATATGTAGACGATTCTGGACTGCGGATCGGGCCTGTGAGCGAGCTTACGCCAGATCCACGGATCGCCCGAAATGGAGCCACTCATGCAACTTTCCCCTTGGTGCGCCGTCTTACTTCGGAAAGGACAGTGTTCTTCCGAAACGCTCCCCGCGCTCCGGAAGGATGGAACGATGGGCAACGGTCACAGTCAGTCAAGCTCTCCTGTTCGCGACATAGAATCTGCAAACCACTTCGTGGGGGAAAACGTCTTGCCGCGCTCGTGGAGCGAGCCCGGTGTACGCGGGCTCGCCCCGGTACCGTCGGGCACATCGATTGTGGCCGTCGACGCCCACGCGCTCGCCTGCCCGGAATGCGGGTCAGGACTACGACTCCAGCTCGCTGCAACCGGGCACAGTGCCGCCGACATCACACCCGGCGCCGCACCGCTGCGGCCGGCCCCGACGCCCGATCCGATGCCGGATTTCGAGGCGTCGATTCGCAGCTTCAAACGTGAATTGATCAACCGCGCACTCGCCGAGAACGACGGGGTGATGACGCAAACCGCCAAGGCTCTCGGCCTCAAATACACGACGTTCGTCGCCATGGTGCACCGTCTCGGCGTGCTCGATGAGGCGACGCCCGAAAGTATCGGCTGAAGCAATCATTCAGTGGGTCGGGAGCAGACGCCGACGTCATGTCACCTCTGCGTACCCAATTCACGCCCCGATGGTAAAATCGGGGTATGCGCAAGTGGCTGATACGGGTCATCGTCATCGTCCTGCTGGTGGCTGCGGTGTACATCCTGCGGACCACCTATTTCGCGCCCCAACCCGTCGTCGTCAGTACGATCGCCGTCGACCGCGGCGCGGTTGAATCGACGGTTACGAATTCCAAGGGTGGCACCGTACGCGCCCGTCGCCGCGCCAAGCTGTCGCCCGAGATCGGCGGCCGTGTGGTGGCGATTCCGCGCCGCGAAGGCGATCTCGCAAGCCGGGGAGACCTGCTGCTGCAGCTCGACGACGCCAGTCAACAGGCTCGCCTCGAGCTGAGCCGCAGAGAGCTCGCGGCCGTCGAAGCGCAGCGTGAGCAGGCTTGCCTGGCGGCCGCGCAGGCGGCCCGCGAGCTGCGCCGCAACCAATCACTGGCGGAGCGGCAGATCATCTCGGAGAACCTGCTCGACCGGTTGCAGAGTACGGCGGAAACCACCGCCGCTAGCTGCGCGGCGGCCGAGGTCGCGATCGATGCCGCGCGGGCGGGCGTAGACGTGGCAACGACGGAGCTCGGCAAGGTGAAGCTCGTGGCCCCGTTCGACGG
>CBDUXW010000488.1:0-2701 GCA_965371275.1 uncultured bacterium
CGCCCGCAGCGACCACCCTCACGAAGCATCGCAACCGTGTCGTCATGTGCTTCTTCGGTGACGGCGCTGACGGTGACAACCGCTTCGTTACCGACTCTCTCGACGGCGAAGTCGACCTCGTCACCGGCGTCGCGCTGCATCGTCTCGCGCACGAGCTGCGACCAGAACTTGCCGTAGCCCTCCCACTCCAGCCAGTCGGCAGCCCAGCGATTCTTCACGTCGGAGGTGAACACGGCCGTCTTGCCCAGGCCGTAGTGCCAGCGGGCCAGAATCGGCGCCTCGGAATCGGACTCCAGCAGCACTTCGGCGGTGTCCTTCGGCTGTGTGCTCACGTAGCCGCGGAGCGCCGGGGCGTTCGCCAGGTCGATACCGGTGAAGGCCTCGACGGGACTGCTCACCATCGTGTCCACCGCCTCTTCCACGAGGGTCTGCTGCGACGCGATTTGCGTTTCTTCGATGAACACCTGCGGCACGCGTTGGGCGTCGCGAATGAAGTAGCTGCGACCGTTGCCCCACTCGGCGATGCTGGCGAGCAACTCGCGGTCGGCCTCTTCGCCGACCGCCACGGACGACACCGTGATGTCCTCCTCGGCCATGCGGGCGACCAGGGTCTCGTAATCGTCAGGATACGTCTTGCCGTCGGACAGCAGAATGATGTGGCGCACCTCGGCGTCGGTTTCGGAAAGCCTCTCGTAGGCCCTCTCGAGCGCCGGATAGATGTTGGTGTGGGCGCTGGCGATGATGCTGCTGATGTACTCGTTGATGCGCGACTTGTTGGTGGCGAGCTGCAGCGGCACGGTCCAATAGGGGCTGTGGTCGAACGTCACGAGGCCGAAGCGATGTGTCGGCTCGAGCAAATCGAGGGCCGCCTTCGCCGCCTCTTTCGACAGCTCGATCTTGGGGCCGACCATGCTGAACGACTTGTCGAGCACGATGACAAGCGCCAGGTCCTTGCGCTTCTCGTTGATCCGGAACCAGATCGGCAGGGCTTCCTCGACGGGAGTGTCGGCGTAGCCGCCCTCGCCGTAGCTCGACTCGCCGCCGGCGAAAATCAGGCCGCCGCCGGCATCCCGCACGTAGGCAAGGATCGACAGCATCTGTGCCGGATCGATGCTGGTGCTGGGAACGTCGCTCAGAAATACGAGGTCGTATTCCTCGAGCTCCTCGGGCGTTCGCGGCAGCGATCGGGCCTGGCCGAGAACGACATCCATGCCTTCGGCGGTCAGCGCGTCGTGCAGGTAGTGGGCGCTGGCGGCTCGGCCCTCGATGTACAGGACACGCGGCCGCGCGCCGACCCAAATCGACTGTAGGTGTTTGTCGTTTTGCGGGAACGGATCGTTCACCGTCTGCAATCGGCCGGAAACCGTGACGGGGCCCTCACCTTGCAGGCGAATCTCGAACTCGACGGGATTGAGCCCGGCTTCGAGTTCGACCTCGCGGCTGTCCAGCACGGCATCGTCGCGCAGCAGTTGCACGGTGGCGGTGGTGGCGACTCTGCTGAATACCTGCACCGTCGCGGCGACGGGCTCATCTTCACGAATCCCGAGCGGCAAGTCGATGGTCTCGATCCAGCTATCGCCTTCGCCGCGCACTGCCGCCGGCAGGGTGAAGACCCGGACACCGGCGTCCTGGGCGCGGCCCAGAGTGCGCATCATGTCGCCGGCGTTCTCGTTGCCGTCGGTGATGAGCACGAGCCGCTTCAAGTATCGAGGATCGAAGCTGCGCAGCGCCTGCGCCACCGCCGTCTCGAGATTGGTGGCGCTCTGATCTATCGACGCGTTGGCGCCATCGGCCGATACGCGCACGGAGCGTACCGCTTCGGCGCTGGCGACGTTGCGGGCGGACCCGGCAAAAGCGATGAACGCCGAGTGCGCCGGCTCACCCCGACTAGCCGAGGTCGCCATCCAGTCGATCGATCGATCGATGAATGACGGGTCGATGCTGCTCGACACGTCGAGCAAGTACACGACAGATATCCACTTGCCGGCGCGATGCCACACCGGCTGGGTGAGCGCCAGCGCCAAAAACACGACAACGGCCGTTCGCACGATCGTCGAGAGCTTCAGGTGGCGCGGCGACAGGCCGACGCTCGTGTGCTTCCTCATCATCCAGATGAGCGGCACCGCGAGCAGCAGTAACAGCGGCCAGTAATATGTGACGGTAATGCTCATACCGTTATCCGCTTGTGGTACGTGAACCACTCCGCAATCACGAGCACCGTGGCGATCGTCAACAGCAAGATCCACAGCTCCTCGGCCCAGCCCGGAGATTCGATGCTGCCCAGTGTCTGTGGTCGCGCCGCCATCGTGGTGCCCGCGGCAACGTTGGTCGCGTTGACCGCCGAGCGCTCCCGGTCGGCCAGATTCACGGCCACCCTCAGTCTACGTCCACCGCGCGTCGCGGTGTAGAGGCCCGGCTCGTCGGCAACGAATACCGTGCGGTCGGGCAACGACCAGGCCGCCACCTCATTGCCCTCCAGGTCCTGTACCGTAGCCGCCGCCAGCCGAACCTCGACGCGGCCGGGCGCACGGGGCACCGCAGCTTGCTCGTCCATCATCCAGCTCAGCGCGTTGCTCAAGAAGATCGGAAATCCGGGCTGCAAAGGAAAGTTGGTATCTTCCAGGGCAAACGACACACGCACGATCTTTTCCGGGTTCTCCGAAGCGGTGATCAACGGCAGTTGCGGCGTGCCCACGATGAC
>CBDUXW010000489.1:0-2700 GCA_965371275.1 uncultured bacterium
CCCCGAGCTGCGCACCGGACACTCTCTTGCGGTCACCGCCGAGCCGGGAGCCTATAACGCGGTCGTCGATCCGTCGCAGATCAAGCAGGTCTTCTGGAACCTGGCCCGCAACGCGATCCAGGCGATGCCCACGGGCGGCACGCTGTCGGTGGCGCTGGCGAACACACCGAAGGGCATCGAGATGACGTTCGAGGACACCGGCGAAGGTATGACGCCGGAGGAAATCGAAACCTTCTTCCAGCCGAGCGTGTCGGCCGAGTCGAAGGGCACCGGCTTGGGGCTCGCCGTGGTTTACCGGATTCTCGATCGCCACGGCATCCGTATCGAAGTGGACTCCGAGGTGGGCGAGGGAACCCGCTGCATGCTGACGTTTGTCGAGCGCACCGCCGCTACGAGCGACGAGCAGATGGTGCTGATCGGCGGTGAGCCCGGTCTTCAAGATTCGTCCGACGAGTTTCGATGAGTCGCATTCTGATAGTCGACGACGAACAGAGCATTCGCCAGGTCGTGGCGATTGCGCTGCGCCGCGAGGGTCACGATGTCGTCGTTGCCGAAGACGGCGAGACGGCCACCAAGGAGCTCGAGACAAACCCCGTGGACGTGGTGATTTCCGACATCAAGATGCCGGGCGTCGACGGGCTCGATGTGCTGCGCTTCGCGCGCGAGCACTGCCCGAAAACCGCAGTCATCCTGATGACGGCCTACACGTCGACGGAGTCGGCTATCGAGGCCTTGCGCCTCGGCGCCTACGACTACATCAGTAAGCCGTTCGAGGTCGACGATCTGGTCGCCACGGTGGCACGCGCGCTCGAGCGCCGCGCGCTGCGCGACGAAAACGTTTACCTGCGACGCGAGCTGGCGGAGCGCCACCGTATGGAAGATCTCGTCGGTCGTTCGCCGGCCATGAAAAGGGTCTTCGATCTGATCGAGAGGCTCGCGGACTCTGATATCAGCGTGTTGATCACCGGCGAGAGCGGTACCGGCAAGGAGCTCGTCGCCCGGGCACTTCACCAGGTTGGTGAGCGCGCCGAGGCTCCGTTCGTAACCATCAACAGCGCCGCGGTGCCGGCGCAGCTGCTCGAGAGCGAGCTGTTCGGCCACGTGCGCGGCTCCTTTACCGGGGCCGAGCGCGACAAGCCGGGCCTCTTCGTGGAGGCCGAGGGCGGCACGTTGATGCTCGACGAGATCGGCGACATGCCGCTCGACATGCAACCCAAGTTGCTGCGGGTGCTCGAGGACCACAAGGTTCGCCCGGTCGGCGCCACCAAGGAAACAGCGGTCAACGTGCGGGTTTTGGCGGCAACCAATCGCGACCTGCAGATTGCGGTCGACGAGGGGAGCTTCCGGCAAGACCTGTTCTATCGGCTGAACGTGATGCAGATCGAGCTGCCTCCCCTGCGCGAGCGTATCGAGGACGTACCGCTGCTCGCTGAGCATTTTCTCGCGATCATCACCGCCGCCGACGCCGACCGCCAGATCAGCGGTTTTTCCCGTGAGGCGAAGGAGCTCATCGAGGCGTACACATGGCCCGGGAACGTGCGTGAGCTCGAAAATGCCGTGCGCCGCGCCGCCACCCTCGAGACCGGCACGTTGATTGCGGCCGAAAACTTGCCTGAGCCGGTGCGCACGGGGCGCCCTGGCGGAGGTTCGCTGGCCACCGAGATGCAGGCCCGTTTCGAGGAGGCCGTCGCCGGCCAGACGCCCGCCGACGCCACGATTCCTCCCGAGGGGCTCGATCTGGAGGATCATCTCGAGGAGATTCGGCGCGTCTACATGCGGCGTGCCCTCGCCGAGGCCGACGGCGTGCAGAAGAAGGCGGCCGGGAAGCTCGGCATGACGTTCCGTTCGTTTCGCTACTACCTCGACAAGCTGGGTCTGCGCACCAACGCAGATTGACACTTTCTGTCAACTCTCAGTGACAACTCCTGTCGCTAGGCCCGAATTCTGACGTTTCTCGGCCTACGAACTTCTTGGATCTCCCTCTTTTCGCTGTGTTTCATTATGTTTACTTAGCAAATCATGCTTATTAAGGGCATTTTCGTGTGTTGGCATGGTGATTGCTTAGTACAGGGGGCAGACAATTTGGAAGCGAACCCGGCACCAGGTTTTGAGGGTTTCCGAGAGACTCGGTGCTACCACAAACAACCGGGGCACCAACCCGGTGCAGTATCACGGGGAAGACCCCGGGAGGCAGACAGCCATGATCAGCAAGATCAGAAGCACGCTCAAGCGCGATGAGGGCTTCTCCCTCATCGAGTTGCTCATCGTTGTCGCGATTATCGGCATCATCGCGGCGATCGCCGTTCCGCAGCTGATGAACGCCATGGACCGTGGCCGCCAGCGCCGCAGCATGGCCGACATGCGTAACATTGCGACGGCCAACGGTACGATGCGCGTCGACACGGGCGCCTACGCCGCCGCGTTGGCGAACCTGTCGGCAAGCGGTTACATGCAGGTGACGCCGGCCAACGATGGCTGGGGCACCGGGTACGTCTACGTGACGGGCGCCGACACCTATACGATCACCAGCCTCGGCAGCAATGCCGCGGCCGGGCCGGCTGCGCCGGTTCCTTGGATCAACGATCCGTACGATCCTGACATCGCGCTGACCGACGGTCAGTTCGTAGCGGCACCGACTGGCCAGTAAATCAAACTAGCCAGTTCCCTTGGGGCGAAGCCCGGCTCACCCGGCTTCGCCCC